>JBBQPP010000403.1:0-4367 GCA_038217255.1 Bacteroidales bacterium
ATATATTCTCCAAACCAAGGCCCAAGAAATTAAGATTGAATAATATAGAAGCGAAATAAGGTGATTTCTCATCCTCTAGCCCAAATACATATTTAAGCTCTTTTTCAGGATGTGGATGTGTAGGATCCGCCCCAAGGACTATTGCTTTTAATTTGCCATCCTTACCTGGATATGGCATCGGTAACTTTATTTCGGAAGGATCAATATACTTACTTAAAGCTGGGTCAGTGCGCAACTCCATAAGCACGAGTTGTTTGATGCCTGCGAGATCATTCAATAGTAAATTATTCATTAGATAGATGATTTGTGCTTGTAACCTTTTCTTGCAATGTATGCATCTGCTTCTGATTCAATTTCTTCCTGTGTTTTAACCCTACCGTTAGTTATCCATTTATCAAGTTCGTCTTTCCGGAAATAGACTCGTTTGCCTTGTTTGTAATGTGGGATTCGCCTCTTGGATATCAATTGGTATATTGTTGATTTTGATAAACTTAGATATTTTGCGGCTGATGAAATATCAATAACACCAGTTTCGGATGGTTGATCGAATGCAATTGTATTAATGTATTTATTCATTGCTCTTGTAAGACAATCATCGATGATTGGTTCAAGGATTTCTTTCAAGAATGCCTTGAGTGTAATATCTTGTTCCATGATGTTTTGATTTTATAAGCATAAAGTTATAATAAATTGGTTAAAGTGGGAAAGATAATTATTTAAAGAATATTAATACTCTCGGATTCAATACTGAGATTAATTACTCGGTATTTGGTAAATTTATATGCTAAAAATTGAAGCTATGAAATCAGTAAAATTTACCCGACAGGAGCTTTATGAAATGGTTTGGAAAGAATCCATGCTGGCACTTTCCAAAAAATACAATATTTCGGATGTAGGGTTAAAGAAGAAATGCGTGAAGCTGAATATCCCGGTGCCTCCTGTCGGATACTGGGCAAAAGTACAATTCGGACAGAAGGCTTCAGTACTGAAACTGCCAGTTAAATTCACCGGGGAGAATTTAGTGTACTTATATTTAAGGGAAAAAAGACCTGGAGAAGGGGAGGGCGAAGAAATTACCTATTCTATTTTTAAAAAACAAATTGAATGTGATCCGAGGTTAAACCTTAAAGTACTTGATAAGCTAACCAACCCGGATAAATTGATAGTAGCTGTTAAAGATGACTTACTGAAAAAAGACGTATGGAAAGGGCGGGATAAATTTATATATAGTTCAAAAAACAATATAGCTATATGCGTAACACCAAAAGCACTTGACAGGGCTCTTCGGATTTTGGATACAATAATTAAAGCATTCAGGACACTTAATTATGATTTTAAATCAAAAAACGAGAAAATCTGCCTGGTCATAGAAGGGGAAGAATTTGAAATAAGTTTTAAAGAAAATTCTGATCCAGGCACTATCACTGATAAATGGGGGAATACTGAATATATTCCAAACGGGAAGTTGACTTTTAAGGCAGAAATTAGCTATACCAGAAATGAATGGAATGACGGGAAAACTCTTTTGGAAGACAGGATATCAGGAATTCTTACAAAGCTAATATTAAAAGGTAAAAGTTTAAAGGAAGAGCGGATTGCCAGGGAAAAAGCAAAGAAGGAGCGAGAAGAAAGAGAACGTATTGCAAAGGAATTACAGAAAAGAAAGGAAAATGAGCTTATTGATTTCAAGGACTTACTTCGGAAATCTAAAAGACATGACAGAGCTGTCATGATAAGAAATTATATAAATGAATTTGAAAGCTGGGCTACTTCAGGAAATTTATTTAATGAGGAGAACCGAAATTTTATAGCCTGGGCTAGGAAAAAGGCTGACTGGTACGATCCTTTTATTGAAGCCAGTGATGAACTATTGGAAGATGTTGACAGAGTGAAATTGGCTTTTAAAAGGAGAAATTATTGGTAGAGAATTTAAAAATCATTTACACGCACCATTTATAAATTGAAAGAAAATCTTTTCAGGGACTACATAAATTTAATATATTTGTTGAAATAATATATGTTAATATACAAAAGTAATTATACACTAACTTGAATCGTCAGAAATTGTAAAATTAAGACGTAAATTATGGTATATAGAAGACCTTTCAGTAAAGAATGCCATATAATGACCTGAGTATATAAAAGTTGAATGTTCCCCATAGAATAAGAAAATTTAGACAAACTAACTTTGTTTGTAGTTATTTTAAAGATTTTTCTTATTCAAAGGCCTATTTTAACAACACTAAAAAGCGAGAAAATGACTTACAAATTAATCAATAATTTAACAAGAACTGACAATCATTCAACACGATTGAAACAATTGTTCGGAGAGAGCGATGCCGTAATTTTGACAAGTCCGTTTCTTATGTCGGATTTTGCTGACTTTTTAGGGGAAATAAATTTTTCTCAACTAAACAAGTTTCATTTGATTACAACACTTTCACCAAAATCATTTGACCAAATAAAAAAAATAAGCTCCTTGGTTTCGCTTGTTGATTTTCCCGACATCCGAGACAAAAATGTTGATTGCCAGATTTCTCTTAACAATAAACTGCACGGGAAAATTTATATTTTTAAGAAGAGCGGAAGTTATATTTCTGCAATTATTTCTTCAGCTAACTTCACAGACAGCGGGCTTTCAAGGAATCATGAATGGGGTGTTGAAATTACGGACAAAGAAGAAATTGAAAGCCTGGAGATATCGATTATAAACAGCATCGAATTTTCAAACTTGACAGCTGATGAAATTCATCGTATGCAGCTAGCTGCAAATAAATTTTTGGAAAGCCAACCACAAACAGAAGCAAGAGAGATAGACCTTAATCTTACAGACCTCCTCGCATCGCCGAATTGGACTTCTCAACTTGATACAACAATTAATTATTGGTTGAAACCAATCGGAGTAACTGGCGATCCAATTGAAGAAGGAGATCCTTTTAATTCAGTCAATGTTGGAAAAGGTGATTTGAATTTTTCAAAATTGAGACCGACTGGTGTTAAGCCTAATGATATTTTGATAGCTTATGGAGTCGGAACCACTAAAATCTTATCGATTTATAGAGTTACATCATTTCCAGAGTATGTAACTACAGAAGATATTAAACAAATAGATTGGTATGAAAGATGGCCATGGTATGTATCTGGGATAAATTTAACGCCTGTTTTTGGGGGTAATTGGTGGACACATAATCTTTATATTAATGGACTTAAAGAACAATTTTTAAGAGCAAATAAAGATGGAGAAATTACAGCAGTTGGTGGGAAAACTTTAGGTGGGCTTAATTTCGGTAAGGACAAATTGAAATTGTCTTCTGGCTTTGCTAAGTTCATCATTGACAAAGTAGTTACAATTAACAACAAAAAATAAAAGATTAAAATAAATAATAAGTGACACAGCTTAGCATTACTGAAAACTTTATAATATGACAGGAGAAGAATACATTACCAGTATAGTAAGTAAACGCAAAGCACCTAATCTTACATTTTATGATTCAAGGTTAACAGATATAAAAAACATTTTACGCAAATGGGCTGGTAATCAATTATCTGAAATTAAACTTGCAGGGTCTTGCGTAAAAAAAACAGCTATAAAGGGTAAAGCGGATTGTGATTTATTCATTTCATTAAAGTCAGACACGACCAATTCATTAAAAGAGATATTTAATAATTTAGACGAATATGTTACTGGAGCTGGTTATACTACCAGAAGACAAAATGTATCTATCAGGATTAATACTAACGGACTTGATATTGACCTAGTTCCGGGTAAAATTCAATTAGGATACAAAAACTATCATAGCCTTTATTTAAGTAAAAAAGATACCTGGACTCAAACGAACATTGATTTGAATATTCAAAATGTCAATAATTCAGGCCGACAAGATGAAATAATGGCAATTAAAATTTGGAAGTATTGTCATGAACTTAAATTCCCTTCAATATATATTGACTTAGTGGTTGTACAGGCGTTAAAGTATAAAAATAGAGGACAGCTTGAAAAGAACTTCTTTACTGTGCTTGAGTATTTGCGAGATTCATTCGTGGATACTAATTTTACGGATCCGGCAAACACAAAAAATGTAATTTCTGATTTGCTTTATAAATATCAAAAAGATGAGATCCAGAAAGTTGCAAAACGATGCTTAGGAGAACAAAACTGGAAATCAATAATTTGGTAACATTATGGAAACACCAACACTTAAAAGCATTTTTCTCAATCTTCAAAAACAGATGATTCAAAAGCTATCATCTGATCGGGAAATTGTCTTTCACGCTCCAACAAAAGGTGCTGCAACTGAATTAAACTGGATAGAATGGTTAAAAAAATATCTGCCCAAACGATATCAGGTTGATCAAGCTTTTATCAT
>JBBQPP010000404.1:0-4361 GCA_038217255.1 Bacteroidales bacterium
TCCGGCTAATTTTATGGCATCGATTGGGTAGGCAGAACTTCCGGCTTTCAGGAAATTCAGATATTTTTCGGTTTCAGCAGGATCTTCAATTAATTTAGTTGCAATTTGTTCAGAAGCAGCAAAACCTACAGCATCTTGATATAAATAAAAATCTACGATATATAAATGGCGAAGTGGAGCCCAAATGTAAGTTTCCTCTTCCGTAATTTTCATGTCTTTACCATAGTATTTCATTGACAAATCTTTAATGATTTCGCAAAAGTCATCAGATGAAAGTTCTTCCCCCGATTCCACTTTTTCATATATGGTATTTTCAAATTCTGATGCCATTGATGTCCAGTAAAAAATATCTCGAGCATTATTCAAGTATTTTTCAATTTGAATGACTTTTTCATGAGGCGTTTTCGCATTTTCTATAAGATAGTGCATCAATAAAGCTTCATTTGTTGTTGATGCAATTTCTGCCGCGAATGAAGAATAATTGGCATAAACAAAGGGCTGTGTAATACCCGTATAGTAGGCATGCATGCAATGACCCATTTCATGTGTTAATTCTATCAAGTCGGCAACAGTGCCTGTCCAATTAATTAGTGCATAGGGATGTGCACCGTATATAGCACCTGAAGAATATGCTCCGACAGCCTTCCCTTCAGAGTGATAAACATCTACCCACCTATTGTTAAAAGCCATATTTAAGTCACGGATGTATTCTGCTCCTAAGGGTTTTAATGATTCAACAATAATTTGCTTGGCCTCTTCAAAAGTGTATTCCTTATCGTTTGAAGAGAAAATTGTAACATAAGAATCATAACTATGTAAAGTATCAAACCCCAAGGCCTTTTTCTTTAATGACATCCAGCGATGTAAAGGCGCAGTATTTTCATTTACCGATTCGATAAGATTATTATAAACTGAAACAGGTATATTGTTTGGTGAAAGTGAAGCTTCTATGGAAGAATTATAATTGCGCATCCCCGCTTCAAATATCTTGGCTTGCAAACGTCCATTCAGCAATGAAGCATAAGTGTTTTTCTGATCCATAAAAGGGGTGAAAAAGGCCTTGTAAGCGCGTTCCCTGAAACTACGATCAAAGGAAACTTTTGATGCTTCCCAATTATTTCCGGTTAGAATAATTTCATTTCCCTTGTCATCAATTATGCTTGGGTCTTTCCGGTCAACCTGCAAATCAAAATAAATATTGGAAGGCACATTTATAACAGATGAAGATAACGACAATAGGCGCTCTTTTTCTTTGCTAAGTGTGTGCTCTTTTGTTTTTACAATGTCATTGAGTAGGTGCTTATAAATTTGAAGCTGATCGTCCTTACTAATGTATGAATTAAGTTTTTTTTCAGGTATTTCAAGTATTTCAGAACGAACAAAATATTTTGCTGAAGTCACCTTATTTTCCAATGTTTTTATCCGTCCCCAACGTTCTTTGTTTTTTTTGTCTTGAATATTAAGATCTCTTGAGAGTTTGGCATACTGAGAAAGCAAGCCAAGCTTTTTACCCACTTCAGCATCAAATTGCAAATAGTTTAAAAGGTTCTTAGGCGATGCTCCCAATATTCCTTCAAATGTTTTGTATTGAATAATTTCTTTTTCAACCCATACAAAATCTTTTTCCCATAGGGTTTCATTTTTGTAAATATGAGTTAAATCCCAAGTATATTTCTGAGCGATTTCGTCCCGGCTTATTGTTTCATTCTTAATAGTAAATGAAAAAGCGGTACATGTTAATATTACAATTCCTATAATTGCAAAAGGGATAATTGAAGTTTTCGATTTCATAATGTATTATTTGTTTATTATTAAGGACTATTTACGACCTTCAGAATTTACATTTTTTACACGACCTTATTTCAAAGATAAAAATTATCAAAACTTCGACTGTTGTGAATTTCTCATAGTAAAAATCTCCATCAAGTCGTTTATACCATGGTGCGGCTTTTTTTTGTAGTGTATTATATCCGGACATATATCTTTAAAATAACATTCCCGATTAAAACTCAATTTTATAAATTACAAATGGCACGGGGCTGCTAAAAAATTCGTTTTCAACAGTATTGTTTTTCAGATTATATTTTTTCCCCTGGTATTGTCGCCCAATTATATTTCGCACCTGCAGTTTAAATATGGATGAGGTCTTTTGTCCATTAATCCGATAGCTTAATGTTAAATCGGTAATACTTTCCAAATTTGAAAAGCGGTCAGTAAATCCCTGTGTTTCATCATAAACAATATCTGCAGCCAGATGCGATTCCGTTTCATTCACCGGATGGTACCAAAATGGCCCCATAAACGTGAATTTTAAATTTAAACCCAACAAATTTTTATCCCTGATTTGCCATTCTTTTCCACCCAACACATTCAGTACATAACCACCATCGTATCGGGTACGTTGCTTTATATCATTGCCTCCAATATATCTTGACTTATATATTGAGCCAGTTGTCATTAAATAATACCCATCCTTCAGAAATCGTTCAAACGTTAGGTCAACTCCCTTATTTGTTCCTTTTCCCTGGTTAACCAGGGTTTTGTTAAATGTCCAATCGCTTAAAAAATTAATCATTGAGTAGGATGTTCCGTCAACCACCGGCACCTTTGTGAGGAACTGAAAATAGGGTTCGATTTTAATGTGGGCATTTGTGGTTAAGGACCAATCGTAAGCAAGTACAAAGTGATTTGCCCTCATTCTTTTCAGGTTTTGGTTTGGATAATAAAGCTCGCCGGTTTGCTCATCTGTTTTCTTTACAAAATAAATGAAAAGCGGTTCAATCTGGCTGTGATTACCGTAACCCAATGAAAAACTGTGCTTTGGAGTTGCCTGCCATGTTGCGGATAAGCGTGGTTCAAACCTGAATTCTTTATTTAATTCAAACCATGAAGTATTTGCCCCGGCTATTATTGACATGTTTCCTGTAATATTACATTTCCCTTGAAAATGAGCGTTTATCAGCCAGCTATTTCCTTTGCCATCCATAATATTCTCTAAAATATTGGTATGATAATCCAATGCATCGCCCATTAACTGATAATTGTGCAAGTTGGCACTAACCCCAGTTTTGAAAGAAAATCGAGGGTTGGCTGCATGTGAAATTAATGTTGATAAAATAGTTGTCCCACTTGTCATATCCACATTGTATAAAGGGAAGAGTTGAGAAGGATTTGACTCCTGCAAACGCGACGATTTATGATAGCTGTGTTGACTGGCATTTAGCGCAAGACTGCTTTTAACAAAGGTATTTTTCGACGCCCTTACAGAGTGCGTAATTCCTGCCGCGCCCATATTATAATGAAAATTCATTTTAACGCGATTTTCAGGATAAATCCATTTCTCCATATCATCAAACCCCTTCATGGTGCTTTCACTAAGGCCGCCAATTCCCCATAATGCGAATGTTCCAGCATTCCTCGTCGGTAGATTTATTTTGAAGGATAAATCCTGGTAAATGGGTAACTCATCTGTATTTTTTGTTTCGGGTAAAAGCGGAAAAATTAAGGCCATGGTTGAATAACGATAATTAAATAGATAAGAACCATCATACCCGGTTTTAAACGGTCCCTCTGCTGCAAATTCAACTCCCTGTACACCAATTTGGGCAGAATATTCCTTTCTGGAATTATTCCCGTTTCGCAGTTTCATGTCAAAAACACCTGCACTTGCATTCCCAAATTCAGCAGGAAATGCACCGGTGTAGAAATCGGAGTTCGCTAAAAGCTGACTGCTAAACATTGTAAGGCCGCCCCCTCCGGTTACATTCGAACCTGAAAAATGGCTGGGCACAGGAATATCAACACCTTCGAGCCTCCACAACAAACCTTTGGGAGAATTTCCGCGCACAATAATTGCATTAACACCTACTCCTGCCGTTGTAACCCCTGCAAAATTTCCTGCCATTCGTCCGGGGTCATCAAGCGACCCTGCATAACGACTGGCTTCCTCCACCGAAAAAGTGCGGGCGCTAACACTTGCCAAACTATTAATTGGACGGTCTTTGCGTATGTTGGATTTTACAAGCACTTCATCCAGCTTGGTAGGAGTAGTCTCCATTTCAATTTCTAAAACCACTTCTTTTGCTGATGTGACCAGGATTTCGGGGATAATTAATGGCCGATATCCGATAAATCTTATTTGAAGTGAATAACGACCACAAGGAATGTTTTCAAAAGAAAACTTACCCTCCTTATCGGTAACTGTTCCCATATTGTTATCAACTATAACAACATGGGCACCCGGAAGTTTTTCCCTTGTTTGTGCATCCAATACCCGTCCACGTATAGTTTGTGTTGGTTTTTGTGCAAGGCAACAAAAGCTTATACAACTTAAACATATTAATATTTGCAATGTCTTTCTC
>JBBQPP010000405.1:0-4355 GCA_038217255.1 Bacteroidales bacterium
CTTCGCCTGAGCACATGCGTCGATCAGTTTTGTGTTTTCAGAAAGTAGGGTTTGAAAAAGTAAATGCCTTACCGGCTTTTGAAAATGCGTTGGAAGGTGATTTGTCGTTTAAAGATGATGATTTGGGTGGAAATAAAACCGGTGTGCCCGACGTAGGCAAAAGCATAAATATGCGCTACCAACTTTGGAACCACCTGAAATATGAAATTCTAATTGTCCGCGAAATGGTTGCGCTGATGTATTATCGATTGCGCGGGTGGATTTGAGGAAAGACGGAAGATGCGAGTTGGAAGCGCGAAGTCCAAAGTTGGAAGTGGAAAATGGGTGTCGCGGTTTCCAAACCGCGATTAAAAAGAAACACATTTCACGGTTAACAATATCCTACTAAATGGACTCATGCCATGACTTTAAGTCATAGCATGAGTTTTATCTACCTACCCCAAATTCTCAATAACCTGTTTCAATTTTTGCTGAACTTCTTTTGCCAATTCAACAATGCCCTTGTTTTCAACCGCTGCCATTGAAGCTATCGGGTCAACTGCCGAAACTTCCACTTCGCCATTTTCATGCTCCTCGACAACTACATTGCAAGGTAGGAAAACGCCGATTTTATCCTCGCTTTTTAATACTTTATAGGCAAAATGCGGATTGCAGGCTCCAAGGATTTTGTATTTTTTGAAATCAACGTCAATTTTCTTTTTTAGTGTTTCTTTTACGTCAATTTCAGTAAGAACGCCAAAACCTTCTTTTTTTAACTCTGCGGTAACTTTTTCGATTGCTTCCTCGAAACTTGTGTTTTTTAAAACTTTGTTGAAATAGTAACTCATGACTTTTCTTATGATTTATTATTTGTAACAAACATTTGTGTTTTATGTTGAGGGAACGAAAAAACGTAAAGTATTTTTAACGTTTTTAATGGTTAAATTATTTCTATTTTTTAATAAGTTTAGTAAGGTGGGCGAAGGGGTATTTAATATTGCTACTAAAGTTACGCCAAAAAATAAGGTATAAATAAATTCCTTTTATCAAAAGATTCGAATCCCTTCCCAATAAGTCAGGCAGGCGCTGCACCAGCTATTTCTTTTTTGCTAATCCTTTGCAATATTGGCGTAACCAGCTTTCTCCGCGTAACAATCCGTTTTCTTCAAGGAAGATTTCGGTTTTTGAAAGTGTTTTTTTGAAATATTTTGGGCTGCGGCTATAATTAAAAAAACCGTGATTCTGCTTTTTGTAACCCACCAAAACGCTTTTATTTCGCTGCTGTTTCATCAGATAATTGAACCTAACCGCATTTTCATAAGGAACTGTTTTGTCAGCCATTCCGTGCATTATTAAAGTAGTTGGAACAGCAGCCGTAATATGGTGGACAGGAGAAAGCTCAAACTCGCGCCCGTCAAGTTTTTCCCGGCCATACCCTTTTTTGCCTGTATCAAGCACAGGATTAAAGAGTACAAGCGCAAAAGGTACCGGGGAAATTGTTAAATCGTCAGTCGATTCATTAATGTTTTTGATAACCGCTGTACATGCCGCTAAATGCCCACCTGCCGAACCGCCAGAAGCTACAATTTTACTCGTATCAATCCCTAATTCATTTCCATGGGATTTTAGGTAGCGCATGGCAGATTTTGCATCCATAACACTTTCAAATGGCGTTGTTGAATGGCGCGATTGTGTTCGGTAATCAGGGCAAAAAGCAATCATTCCGCGGGTTGCGAGGTATTCGGCCTGCAATTCAAATTGCGAAGGACTACCGCCTACCCAGCCACCGCCAAAGAAAAAAACAATTGCCGGCAGCCTTACATTTGATGAGACTTGCGGTTTGTACATTGTCATTTCCAGGGAAACCCCATTGATTTCTTTATAAACAAAATTGCTCTTGTCAACTTTGTGGTCCTGCGAAAAAACAAGTGTTACAGAAATTGTCAGCAGTAGGATTATCGTTGTAAATTTCCTCATCATTTAGAGTTGTACTATTAAAACTGTTGGTTTTTCATCGCGAAGAATATCGACAGAAATTTGCTGCCCGGTTTCGAGGGTTTGCAAACGGCTCATATAATCGTGAATCCCGCCCACTTTTTTCCCTTCGATTGCTGTGATGATATCTCCTTTTTTCATCCCAGCTTTGTCGGCAGGTTTGCCTTTTGTGACCGAATCTATCCGCAATCCCCTTTTTTCAACACCTGCAAAATCAGGCATTATACCAAATGTAACTTTATATTTTCCTCCACGGCTGCGTTGAAATTTTGGTCCAGACTCCTGAAATGTCAAATCCGTTTCACGGTTGGCAACATTTTCAATTAAACGAACCGCATAATCAGCAACTTTTTTTGTGCCTTCGTAATTTATAAATTCAGCATCATCGTTGGGTGTGTGGTAATCAGGATGCGCACCTGTTGACACAAAAAACACAGGGATATTTTGCAGATAAAATGATGCATGATCCGACGGGCCAACTCCTTCGGGCGAAAACGCGAGCGAAAAATCTGTATTCAAATCGGTCATCAATGTTTCACTTTCTTTCGAAGTTTGTGAACCGCCAATGCTCAATGTGTTTGTTGTGCTGTCCAATCGGCCAACCATATCAAAATTGAACATGGTCACCATTTTTTCCGTTTCAACAGGCGGTTTGTTTACAAAAGCTTTTGAACCCACCAATCCCATTTCTTCGGCACTGAAAGCGGCAAAAATGATGCTCCGTTTATTATTCTTTTCAGCAGCCAGTTTTTCAGCCAACTGAATAATTGTAGCAACTCCAGAAGCATTATCATCGGCGCCGTTGTGTACAGCAATTGTGTCGGTTGCCCGCGAGCCCGAGCCGGGACCGCCCATTCCAAGATGATCGAAATGCGCCCCAACAACTATATATTCGTTTTTCAGATTTTTATCATTTCCGGGAAGCAACGCCACCACATTCCGGGTTTCAGCCTCCTTCTGGATTGCATTTGTTGTGGCTGCAATAGTTGCATCAGTTTTCAAATTTATTGGTTTGTTCAGGCTATCCATTTCGTTTTCAAGCGTTTCAATGGTAGTTTTGCCGCCCAGCATTTTGTTGGCCACTTCTCTTGTAACTTCTATAATCGGGATTGAATACCTCGCGCTATTTTTATCAAAAACCAATTCAGTAAGCTCATCTTTTTCCCTGAATTTTTTACCCGCGACCAAAATCAATCCGGCAGCTTTGTTATCGGAGGCAAAAAGTGCTTTTGAGCGTTCTGATGAAAATTCAATATAAGGGCTTTGTTGGTTTTCCAAATCGGGATCGCCTTGTAGCGCAAGCACCCACTTTCCGGACACGTCAACACCTTTGTAATCATCCCACTGCAAAGTATCCTGGTCAACTTCAAGTCCGTACCCAGCAAAAACCACCCCTGCCGAAACAGTAGTGTTTGCAGAAAAAGCATACGGAAGAAATGACTTTTCAACTTCAAAATCATTGCCGTTAACAGTTAGCTTATTACCCGGGCCTATTTCGGCAGAAGTAACAAGTCCGAATTTTTGAAAACCATTGTCAAACAACAATTCAAGCCCGGCATTTTTAAACTTTTCGCGGATATATTCAGCCGCCATTAATTCGCCAGGCTCGCCCGATTTCCGGCCTTTTAACTCATCGGATGCCAAATATCCAATATTCTCTTTTAACTCTTTTACAGTTATTTCGGGGTTCGATTTTTGGGCCGAAACTGCAAACCCAAGTATGACAAAAAGAAAAACTATCAATCTCATTTTTTCAAAATACCTTTTATTCGTATTACACAACAAATCAATTTAATAAAAGTAGCCCGGCAGGCCTTAAAATCGGCTGTAATAATACACATTAATAGCCATTAAAAAAAAGTAGTTGTGTATATTTACCGGCTCATTCAAAACAGTATCCATTGATTTCATTTGGTATAAAATATTGGTTCATTTTCCTGCTTGCCGCAATTGTGGCTGCTTTGGGCGTTTCGCTCATTTTATATTTCAGGAACAAAGAGAATAGGGAATTGGGCAAAAATCAAGTCGCGATTTTAATGACTTTGCGCTTCCTATCTTTCTTCATAATCGCTTTCTTGTTACTGTCGCCGTTCATAAAAAACCTGAAAAAAATTACCCGCAACCCGCTGATTATTGCTGCCTGGGATAATTCAACTTCAATTGTTTCAACGCCCGATTCGATAAATATTGCCGATGAAATTGCAAAAATCAGGGAACAAATCAATAACGAGCTTTCATCAAAATATTCGGTGCTTGAATATTCGTTTGGGGAACAGGCAAAGCGGTTGGAAGAACTCAATTTCAGCGAAAAGAAAACCGATTACAGCGAGTTGATCAGCACCGTTGTAAACAACCATTTCAACGAAAATATTGGCGCTTTA
>JBBQPP010000406.1:0-4348 GCA_038217255.1 Bacteroidales bacterium
TAATCGGCAACTATGACCTCAAATTTCCGAACGGAAAAGAAATTAACGGCAATGTGACCGAAATTTGGACGGTAAAAAACGACAAGCTTCAATCGTTGAGAATTTATTTCGACACCTTGACTTTTTCGGAAAACTCAAAAAACAAAAATAATGAACAAAATATTTGACACCTATCGGCCGGAAGGATTTGGGACTGTAAATGGATATTTATTCGTTGAATTCCCAAATGAATTGATTGATTTTCTAAAAAACGCCTTCTTTGCCGAAGAAATCATCCGCTCGATTAACCCCAAAAATGGGGATATAGCCAATGTAATCCTCAAAATTGGGAGTTCCTGTTTTATGATCAGCCAGGCAAGAGCACAATTTCTAAATATGCGCTCAGCATTTTATTTATATGTTGATGACGTTGACGAAATCCACAAAAGAGCGATTGCGAACGGAGCTAAAATTGAATTTGAACCGGCAAATATGGATTACGGGGACAGGCAATCAGGAATAATTGACCCTGGCGGAAATTATTGGTGGATCTCAAAACGCCTTGTAAAGAAAAGTTATACTGATAACGATTAATTAAGATGACTAAAATTGACCCAATAATAGCAGTACAGGATGTTGAAGCCAGTTCTAATTGGTATCAAACAATATTTGGCTTAAAAAGAACCCATGGTGGAGATGACTTTGCCGTATTACTGTCAGAAAATGATGAAATTTTAATCTGTCTCCATAAATGGGGTGCACACGAACACCCATCAATGACAAATTCGGAAATTACGCCCGGAAATGGACTAATCCTTTATTTTAGAACTGAAAACCTGGATGTTATACGCCAAAATATTAAAAATACAGGTGGCCTTCTGGAAGAAGATATTCACTTAAATCCAAACTCCGGGAAAATGGAATTTTCATTGCGTGATCCGGATGGATACTTTATAACAGTTACCGAATTTCATAAGTATGAAGGTTAAATGAAATGCCGATACCCGAAAACTCAGTCGGTAATATGCACATGCTGGCTTTTCCAATGGAAATGCAAGGCGAAGGTGTCACTGGAGCTTTGATGAAAATGGAGGGTTTATATGCGGGTGGAAATTCCGTAATTATTTATTTCAGTAGTGACGATTGTGCCATAGAAGAAAGCAAAGTGGAACAAGCTGGCGGCAAAATATTCAAGTCAACACAGTCCATCGGCGAGTATGGTGCAATGGTGTTAGCTTTTGATACCGATGGAAATATGAAATGACCTGGAAATTATAAAAATCGAAAGGTCAATAATGTTTAAAAGATTATGACGTAATTTTAGATTAAAAAAAAATGATAACATACATCGCACTTTTACGTGGAATAAACGTGGGCGGAAACAATATTTTACCCATGGCAAAACTCAGAAATATTTTTAGCAATCAGGGATTTAAAAACGTGCGAACTTATATTCAAAGTGGCAACGTTCTGTTCGATAGCAAATTGTTGGAACATGAACTCATAAATATGTTGGAATCCGAATTGGAAGAACAAACAGGCAAGCACATTTCGGTCATCATCCGTTCAGCAAAAGAACTGGAAACGATGATGTCCAAAAATCCATTTTCCAGTGCTAATCCAGCGCAAGTAGGAATCTCGTTTTTTACGCAACCTATCCCGGAAAATTATTTAAAAGATTTTAAAAATACCGGTCCCGAAGAAATTGTTGTTTCCGGTCGTGAAATTTATATTCACTATCCATATGGAATGGGGCGATCTAAACTCAAACTCCCCAAAATGCAGGAGTATGGAACAGTTCGAAACATAAATACGGTAGGAAAACTTGTGGAGTTGAGCGAAGGAAAATGATTAGGGTTTAAAAAAGTTGGGTAATGTTGTTATTTTTGGAATCAGAAAAATAAGAAGGTTCGAAAATATTAAACCTTACAAAAAGCTCAGTTCTTATGTGGAAAAACAAAATTTACATCCAAGATTGGTTAATGCTAAAACCCTATGAAATCCAAACATTGACTGATGGCTACTATCTGAAATTATGCAACAAAGTTAAGGAAGTTTTGCTGCCTCCGGAAGAGTCAGCCGTAATTCAAATGTATTTAGAGGATGAAGAAATCGATTTGCTTGTTTGTTATTTGACTTCCTATTTCGAGGATCTTGTGTCGGGTTCAAATGTTTGGAACACCTTTTTAAAAGTTCACAAGAACCTGTATAGCAAACCATTACCTTTTTATGATTTAGATGAATATTTTGAGGGGGAAATAAATCCGCAAGACATCAGCTTTTTGATTTGGTATTTTTTGAATACTGTGCAAGATGAGAAATTTGTTTCTCCTTTCAACCATTTTATAGAGGAGTGTGCTTTTGATGCTTTCCGGGTTTTTGAAGAAGAATGGGAGTATGCGCCTGAAAATAAACTCCTCCAGTCGAAATATAAAATCGACAAAAACGCAGATTATTATCAAGCGCGCAACTTAATTGACACATTGCTTTTTAAAACATATTTGTTTCATACTGACACATTATTTCAATTGAACGTAAAGGAATTGGAAATATTAAAAAAGGTAAGTGAAATGGAGGATGTATCAGAAGAATTTGCTTTATCACTTCTAAACGAAACCCACGACCAAACGCTCGCAACAAGTTACACCCGGTTATTGAGCATGAAAGGGAAGGAATGGACGGCTGAATTGCTTGGTGAAAAACATCCTTTGAATAATGATTATCTCAATATTTCCCAAAAAATACTTGCCTTTTTCTTTTACAAAGGGCAGGATGCAAACGATATTTTCCTTGAACACATTGCCACCGGAAAGAAATTCAATCTCACAAAAAAATCATTCGATCATAGCGATGAATTACAAGAAACAGATACTATCGTACATATCGGATTGGTAAAATGGCAAAATGAATGGTGGTTTTCGGGTATGTATTATAAGCAGCTATTTGATGCCGATTTGGTTTTGGACGAAAGGAATTCAGTGGAAAGTAGAGGTGCTCTCAACTTTTTAACTGAATCGGAGGATGCGGTGAGTGAAACCCTTGAAACGCAGTATAAGGCATTTTTGGATTTCAACAATGGCGAACAAATCGCGTTTATGGCATCCGATAAAATTATGGAATTCAACAATAATTATATACAATTCATTAACCATTCATTAAAGTTATCGAATGAGGAAATTGAAGAGGCACGGATGCGCAGGAACAAAGAAGGTTTGTTTGAAATAGAAAAGGAAAAAGAAGAACCTGATTTCGCGAAAGTCTCGGAAAGTGGACTTGTGTTTTTTAACCCGAAAAGCGGGATAGAAATTGCTCTTGCTGTCAACTCTGCATTCCCCCTGCCAAACAACCCATTTTTTAATAGCGATGAAAGCGAAGATCATATTTTCCGTTTGATGATGAATGATTCATTGTCAACAGAATTGGTTATGGTTTGTATCGAAAACTGCAAAACAAAACTCCCATTTTTTATGAACGGAGGTGGAAAAATGTATCTAAAGGATATCGACTTTTTGCTCCGCTTTTGGAAATCGGAGAACTATCATTCAAAGCCTTCTATAATAATGGTTTAATACGTTTGGTGTGCAGTTTGAACGTAAATCGACTTTATATTTTTTATCCGTTAAACTTCGTTGCCAAATAATTCATACTCACTGTTCTGCTTACTTCATTGTGCGGCAATAATAAGTATTGCCAATGCTTACCATCATTGACTGCTGTATATTCTGAGGCATATTTACAGAAACGTTCTGCCGCTGCTTTTTTTGCCAACACAGTTTCTTCTTCGGTTTGGTCCGAACGTTTTACCTCAATCATATAAATGGTGGTTGCTGTTTCGACAATGAAATCGGGTTCGTACCGCTTGGAGTTGTTGTCCCAATAAACATGGAATTGGTTGGGTGCTGGCCGCAGCCATTTTATTACATTCGAATCATTTTCCAACACAAACGATAAATCTTGCTCTGCCTTGCTGTCAAACTTGTATTCAAAATGACAAGCTTTTGCAAAACCCCTGAAAACGAATTTCGGCACCATAATGGTTGGGCTCACAGTATCCCGATAATCTTTATACCCAGCGTTTACCAATGATGAAAAACTCCAAGGTTCAATGCGAATGAACGGGAATACCCGCGGTGCATTATAGTTGGCAGAATGCAGCACAAAATTTTGTTTCATTTGGTTATACACCTTTTCGGCAATGGCTGCCTTAAATTGAAATATAGCTTGCGGCAATTCGTTTTCGTTTGAAATGTTTGCTTTTACTGCATTGTAAGCCTGTGTTGCCAATCGGTACAATAGTTCGGCATTTTCATCATAATCAATTTCTGGGTAGTCAATTAATTCTGCTATTATGAGTTTTACAGGATTGCCA
>JBBQPP010000407.1:0-4347 GCA_038217255.1 Bacteroidales bacterium
GTGTTCGGTATGAATTTGACCAGTTGCGGAAAAAGCTGAACGACAGTCCGGAAGAACGCTTAGAAAGTTTGGAAAAAATAGAAGAACATATAATCAGCCGCGATGATTTTTCGGTTGAATTGGCCGCGCTGTATAATTTTAACGGGCAATACTACGAAGCATTGGCATTGTTGAAGAGTCGCAGGTTTCATCCATGGGAAGGTGGCGAAGGTCAGGTTTTGCGACAGTTTACGCACGCCTGTTTAAAATTAGGGCAGCTTGCTTTGCAAAATGGCGATGCTGAAAGGGCACTGGAATATTTCGGAAAATCGTTAAATACGCCTGATAATTTAGGCGAAAAATATCATCCATTGCAGGCGGTTGCCCATATTAATTACTGGAAAGGAATGGCGCTAAAAGCACTTGGAAATGAAAAAAAAGCAACCGCACATTTTATTGCCAGCACAAACGAGGAAGGCGACTTTATTGATATGGCGGTAAGCACCTATTCAGAACTATCGTATTACAAAGCACTATCGTTGAACGAATTGGGGAAAGAAAATGAAGCCAAAACGCTGTTTTCTGCGATTAAGAAATTTGCAGAAACAAAATTGCTTGAAAAAGTTCAAATAAACTACTTTGCAACTTCGCTGCCTTTGTTGTTGGTTTTTGAAGATGATATCCAAAAACGGAATGAATTGGATGCTAAATATCTAAGTGCCCTGGCGGAATTCGGACTTGGAAATGAAGAAGATACGAGAGAAATTCTCAACCAGGTATTGAAGTTAAACGCGATGCACGTTGGCGCAAAAGAGTTGTTGGGGGAGATTGCAATCTGAATCAATGTTCTCTACCCGTCAAGCGGTTCCAAACCGCTTGACGGGTAAAAAACAATTATTATCAATACCAATCAGGATAAGAAACAAAGAAATATAAATGCCAAAGGCATGATAAAATCGTGTCACCACTTTGTGGTTTAGGAATGAAAACCATTTCTAATAATATTGAATATGCTAATCAATTGTTTTTAAGCGAGATTAAACCAACTTTACCAATAAATTTAAAAATCATGAATCAAAAATTCCGCTTTATCTTGTTTTCTTTTTTAGTGTTGATTATTTTATCCTGCGCTCAAAAAAAAGAATCACAGTTCGTTAAATTCGAAGGTGAATCCTATCAAAAAAACTGGTCAATTAAAGATTTGAATCCTGAATTGCCTTCCGATTGGTCTTCGTATAATTATTTAACTTTCGAAATTAATGCTTCTTCCGCACAGCGGTTTTTTCTGAATGTGTATGATGCTGAAGGAATACGCAAAATGCGGTTGCAACCGTTTCAAAATGCCTGGGTGCGCGCTTCCATTCCGCTTGTCCATTTCCAAAAAAGAAATACTGTTGGGATGGACATGGCAGCAATAGGTAAAACCGCATTGCCCGGATTATGTGTCAAGTTTACTGGTTCAGTTGGGTCAATTAATCATGTTGATTCGATTGGGGTTCAAATGGATTTACCGATTAACTCCCCAACATTGGAAATCAGGAATGTGAATTTAACAATGGAACCACAGGATTCAATACTATCCCCTTTGCCCGTTGTCGATGAATTTGGCCAGTGGATACCTGATCAATGGGATGGAAAAGCGAATTCGTTGGAAGATTTGAAAGTTATTTGGGATGATGAGGAAAAGTCTCTCCAATCAACCGATTTTAATGTGTCGAAATATGGAGGCTACCTAGATACAAAGGCCAAAGCAACAGGTTTTTTCCGGGTTGAAAAAATCGATGGCAAATGGTGGTTTATCGATCCCGAAGGACATTATTTCTTTTCTGCCGGAAGCACCGGAATCGGCCCAGGTGGGTCATTTGCACATGTTGAATGGAGGGAATATATATACAAATCTTTTCCTCCTGCCGAACTTACCCAAACAGATGCAAGGATTAGCAAAGCATCGTTTTATAACTGGAATCTTTACCGTCGTTTTGGTGAAGATTGGTACAACAAATGGATGGATATGACCTTTCGCCGAATGGATTACTGGGGGCTAAATACGGTCGCAAACTGGTCGGACAAAAACTTGGGACAAAGCCAACAAATGGCGTATGTTTTCACGCTTGATGGATGGGGATTCAATCCAAAAACTATGGGAATGCCTGACGTTTATGACCCAAAATATGCCGCAGAAGTTGACGCCGCCGCAAAAAAACAATGTTTGCCATTAAAAGACGATCCTTTTTTGCTGGGTTATTTTGTAGGAAACGAACCGCCCTGGCCGGGAAGGGAAATGGATTTGACAGCCGCAATCCTCAATGGAGAAGATACACCGATGAAATCGGAACTTCAGGCTTACCTTTCTGATTCTGATACACCAGAGAAACGCTTAACATTTATTTATGACACTTATACCAAGTTTATTACAACTGTAAATTCGGCCATAAAAAAGTACGATCCAAATCATTTGAATTTGGGTTTGCGCTTTGGTGGAAATCCCCCGGAGGAAATTATAAAGGCCTCGTCATCGGTTGGTTTCGATGTATTTAGTTTGAATATTTACGGCTATTCTGCATATCCCGACCGTTTAGAAAGAATCGACAAATTGACGGGATTGCCTATTGTAATTGGCGAATTTCATTTTGGTACTCCTGGCAGGGGACTTGCACCGGGTTTGGCGCAAACGATTAGTCAGGAGGAACGTGGAGTTGCATATCAGTATTATGTGGAAAATGCTGCGGCACATCCCTCACTTGTCGGGACTCACTGGTTTCAATGGTGGGATCAGCCTTCAACAGGACGATTTGATGGCGAGAATTACAATATTGGTTTTGTGAATGTTGCCGATATACCCTATAAAGAATTGGTTGATGCGGCAATAATAACACATCACAGGATTAAAGACATTCATTTGGGGAATTTAAAACCTACTGACCGTCAGGCAAAAGTTCAGTAAATCCTTAAAAAAAACAATTATGAAAAAGTATAGAAGAAATTATTACAGACATTCAGGAGCAACTGAATTCGCTGGCACCGAGCCTGGACACGATTAAAGCAACCCAGACATGCGAGCGTTTATCAAATGGAAACACGGTGGTATTTACCCGGTTTTGCGATGCTAAAATTCCCCAGGCCATCGAAATTACCCCCGACAAAAAAGTGGTTTGGATCCTGCAAGACTGGAAAAACCTTGGCGATGGTGTTTCAGCCCAATTCCTTGACGAGCCAGGATATCTTGAAATACCGGGAGATACAAACCATTGAAATTTTAACAAAATACGCATTTTTTTGAATTTCGATGGTGTCGAACACCATGGCATAGCTTACGCCCGATGGCAAGTGGATTATCTTTAAAATGAGAACAATATTAACGGGTATTCTTACTTTGATCATGCAAAAACGGATGAAGGAATTGTGATTACCCACCAATTGTACCCATCTACTTAAAGACAAATGAATCGTTCGATTATGCTGCAATTTATACCGGTCGCCGGGTTAGTCTTGATGCGCGTTACGTATCGCCTGAATACGAATTGAAGAAACGTCAAAAACTGACTGATGAAACCCTTTTAGAGTTGGTTTTTGAAAGTCCCAATGAGGTTCTTAACAGGGCATTTTCGTTTGCGAAAATAAGTGCTGTTGAAAGTATTTTTAGTACAAAGGAGGACTGATGCATGCACCTGGTTGCTCCCAACGTGGAAAAAGGTGTTAACAAGAGAAAAGTGATATTGCCGAAAGGCAAATGGAAAGGAGATGATGACAAAATAGTCTAAGGTGATAGGATGATTGAAATTGATGCTCCACTTGCTAGGATTCCGTATTTTACTAATGTAAAATAGTTGGGTTTAATATTTCAATTTTAGGTTTGATTATATTTATTTGTAAAAAAAAGCCTGTAAATCAAGTGATTTACAGGCTTTTGGAGTTTTTTGATTTCTCCTTTGGTCGGGGTAGCAGGATTCGAACCTATTCCCGAATATGTCTGTATATTAATGATTTACGTCAGTCGTAAATTTACGGTTCACCGTTTAGTTCACATTTAAAAAAAGAACGATTTTAAAATGTAAAGTTAATAAATCTCATTAAATTTTGCTATTCGTGAGTAATGATATTGGCGTTTATATTCAAGTCTAACAACTATTTCCCAAAATCATTTGGAATAATACCATATATCTAATTAAACCATTTTGGGTTGCTAAAACCAACCTTAAAAGCAACATTGGATACACGAAGATCTTTGTTATCATTTAAAAGTTGATGAGCACGTTTCATGTACATATTCCGAACTTTCTTTTTTCATCCACCCCAAAAACATAGTTCATCATATCCGTGAATATTAAAATTCCTCCCACTATACATTTAATGGTATTTTTCGAGGCC
>JBBQPP010000408.1:0-4334 GCA_038217255.1 Bacteroidales bacterium
AGTTCTATGTCGAACAGGCATTTCTGCAATACAGACTCAATAAATTCATAAACTTTCGCGGCGGTTTAATTTTAACGCCCATGGGTGTCGTAAACGAATACCACGAACCCACTACTTTTAACGGCGTTGAACGGCCGCAAATCGACAACGCAATTTCGCCATCTACCTGGCGTGAAGTGGGTTTTGGAATTACCGGCGTTGTATTACCCGTTTCATTGAAATACCAGCTTTATGTGATGAATGGTTTTAACGGTTTCGATGGTTCGGCACATATTGGAGGTTCAAGTGGTTTGCGCAGCGGAAGGCAAAAAGGCGCTGAATCATATATTAGTTCGCCCAATTTAAGCGGCAAAATTGAATATTTTGGAATCCGCGGATTGAATGTTGGACTGGCAGGTTATTTTGGAAATACGCAAAGTACGCTTTACAACGGAATCGATAAAAACGATGCGGCGGCATTGGCAAGGGCCGATTCTTCGGTGGTCGGGATTTCAATGCTTGGTGTTGATGCCCGTTATTCGATAAAAGGATTGAAATTAACCGGTCAGTTATATTACACAGATTTGCCGAATACAGCGCAATTCAACGCATTTACAAAACGCAAAGGCGGCGGCAATCTGGGCAGTTCGATGTTTGGCTATTATGTCGATTTGGGATACAATGTATTCCGAAATGCAAAAACCGAAATGCAACTGATTCCGTTTTTACGCTACTCAAATTACGATACACATTACACTGTGGCTGATAATATCAGCGACAATTTAGCCTATCAGAAAAGTGTTTACACAACCGGAATCTCCTACTTTTTAACAAAGGGCGCAGTTGTGAAAGCCGATATGCAATTTGTTAAAACCGGTGCTGCCGATAAATATGCAAAAACATTTAATGCGGGTTTTGGAATCATGTTTTAATACATATCTGAAATGATAAAAAACTTAATCCTTGTTTTTGGTTTGATGGTTGGATTGGCTGCTTCCGGTCAGGGTGATATTGACTATCAAAACAAACGGCTGCTTGCTAATTTAAAGAAAAATGGCATTTCCGATATTTCACGGCTTGAGGAAATAAATTCAGGATTAATAACTTCTGCTGAATTACAAGGGAAATTTTATAGTGTGTCGAGGGGTGGGGAAGTGAGCCCGGTAAAATATGTTTATGTTGGCAGGGTAAACAGTTGTCGCGCCGGGGGATGCAGCAATGCCGGTAATACTTCGGTAAATGTCGAATCGGAATATTTCGATTATTTCATATTTTTTGATTCGACAAAAACGGTACAGTTGATTGAAGTTTATAATTACCAGGCAACCCACGGTTACGAAATAACTGCAAAAGGATGGCTGAAACAGTTTATTGGTTTTTCGGGGAAAGATACTTTGCTTGTAAACAAAGATATCGATGGCATTTCGGGCGCTACCATTTCAGTTTTTGCGATTACCGAAGATGTGCAGGTAAAAACCCGGCTTTTAAAATCGATGGCTCATATTTCGGCTAATAAGGTTCAAAAAATTGAATAAGGTTTTTAATCTGGAAAACCGTTAATAATTACACCAAACAATGAAAAGTAGATTTAAAATCTTATTTATCGAAAAAATACCTTAATAGAAATAAACAGCAAACAACCATGACCTTATTAATGTGTATTCCGACTTGAAAATAAAAAAAATGATTGTTGCATAACATTTATTTTTACTTCCATCAAACCATTTTATATGATTTTTTGTTAACATATCATAATAAGACAATCAGGTATTTTGTTGTATTCTTTAAAATGACTTATTTTGCACCAAATCTGAAAATTTAAAAATTATTAAAATGTTGGAAATAGGAAAATACGCTATGGTAAAGTTGACATACAATTTGCATGTTGACGATGAAAATGGGGAAATGGTAGAGCAGGCGACAGAAACACAGCCATTGGAGTTCTTATATGGTGCTGGTGCAATGTTGCCAAAGTTTGAATCTCAACTTGCAGGTTTGCACGAAGGTGAACCCTTTACAATAAAGTTGAGTAAAACTGATGCTTACGGCGAATTAAACGAAGAAGCAGTTGTTGAATTGCCAAAACATGTTTTTTTGGTAGATGGAAAATTCGATGACGAACTGATACAGGTTGGAAATACAGTTCCAATGATGAGCAGTAATGGTCAACGTTTAAATGGTTTAGTACTCGAGTTTAATGACGAGGTTGTAAAAATGGACTTTAATCATCCGCTTGCCGGCGAAGATTTATTTTTTGCAGGTAAAGTTGTGGCAGTGCGTGAAGCTTCTGACGAAGAAGTTGCCCAGATATTATCGGGTAGTGGTGGCGGTTGTGGTTGCGGAAGCGGCGGCAGTTGTGGTTCAGGAGGTTGCGGTGATGAGGAATCTTGCAGCACTGAACATTCACATGGAGGTTGCGGATGTGGCAACTAATGACCGTTTTGATTATTAGTTCAATTTAATTACTTTAACCTCGTTTTCATAAGTTATTTTGGAAAACGAGGTTTTTTATATTCATGAATACATTTGGACACATATTTCGTTTAACCTCATTCGGTGAATCTCATGGTAGAGGCATTGGAGGTATTATTGATGGTTGTCCGGCCGGAATAGAATTGGATATTTCGCAGATTCAAAATGATTTGGCACGAAGAAAACCGGGCCAGTCGAAAATTACAACACAACGGAAGGAAGCCGATCAAGTAGAGTTTCTTTCCGGTGTATTTGAAGGAAAAACCCAGGGTACACCTATCGCATTTGCAATTTGGAATAAAGATCAGCACTCAAATGATTACGATGATTTAAAAGATGTTTTCAGGCCTTCACATGCCGATTTTACCTATATTCAAAAATATGGCACACGGGATTATCGGGGAGGTGGTCGCTCTTCAGCGCGTGAAACCATTGCCCGTGTTGTTGCAGGAGCTATCGCCAAGCAAATCCTTGCAAAAATAGGAGTTTCTGTTCAGGCATTTGTGTCCCAGGTTGGTGAGATTAAACTGGAAAAACCATACACAGAACTTGATCTTTCAAAAACTGAAGACAATATTGTGAGGTGTCCTGATGCAGAGGTAGCTGAAAAAATGATTGCCCGAATTATGGCTGCCGGAAATGACCATGACACAGTAGGCGGAGTAATTACCGGAGTTGCCAAAGGTGTTCCGACCGGTTGGGGAGAACCCGTTTTTAATAAACTTCATGCCGATCTTGGATTTGCCATGCTCGGGATAAACGCTGTGAAAGGCTTTGAATATGGTTCAGGTTTCGAAGGAACAAAATTAAGTGGTTCTCAGCACAATGATGTTTTTATTCAAACCGAAAATGGAGTGCGCACCAAAACAAATAATTCAGGTGGTATTCAGGGAGGCATTTCGAATGGTGAGGATATATATTTTAATGTAGCCTTTAAGCCGATAGCCACATTGCTAAAAGAACAAAAAACTGTTGATATAAATAAAAAAGAAATAACAATTAACCCCAAAGGAAGGCATGACCCATGCGTATTACCGCGCGCTGTTCCAATTGTGGAAGCCATGGCAGCTTTGGTACTTATCGATCATTATTTATTAAGTAAATTAAATTAAATTCAATTTAAAATGCCAAGAAAAAAACGTTTCAGAAGAATTCAGATGCCCCCCGTTATTAAAGGAATGTCAGTTTATGGTGTAAGAGGTAGAAAATCGAATGAGGTTATTCTGCATATTGAGGAATATGAAGCAATAAGATTGCTTGATTACCAAAATCTGACTCAGGAGGAAGCAGCGGTATTCATGGATGTTTCGAGACCAACTTTAACCCGCATTTATGAGGAAGCCCGAAATAAAGTGGCAACAGCTTTTGTTGAGGGGCGCGATTTGCTTTTTCGGGGCGGAGATATTTATTTCGATAAAAACTGGTATAAATGCAATTCTTGCCAGGCAAGTTTCAGCGACTACTCTGATAAGGTTTCAAATTGTCCGGTATGTAACTCTGAAGATTTGATTTCTTTGAACGAGTACTACGCCAAATAAAATATTACAATTTTGCATAAAAAAAGCCACCGGGTCATTACCCGGTGGCACCCAATTAAGTTGTGATAAAACCAGAGCCTAGCACACTAGGTGATGCAATTTACGGCTTTTTTTATATCCAAGTCAATAGTTTAATGTAATTTAGTTGTTGGTTATTTATGTTTATTAACAATTTTTAATAACTCATAATCTTTGTTTAAAATACAATATCCGCGTTGAAGCTGGCGAAAAAATTGGCGCTTTTTCGCAGGAACAAATGGGCAGTGAAGTTGAAATTGCAGGTATTTTGAAGGTAGTTAAAACCGAAGCGGATGCACACAACCCGGGCAATGCACACGGAGAGGG
>JBBQPP010000409.1:0-4328 GCA_038217255.1 Bacteroidales bacterium
AATAGATCTCTTTATTTCTGCTTTTCTCAAAACTCATCAATGAGATCAAAACTGTCAAGATACGATGAAGTCGTGTCAAAGTCGTTCTCTTTTAAAATGCCACATAACGGTTTCAGGCTTGGCGAAGGTGGCGATTTAAAATCAAAACAATCTTAGAAAAACCTATTTTCAAATTTACAATAATTTGCCTGACGGAGCAAGTAAGCGCCACTTTTGCCAAACCTGTGTTATAAGTTGGGCGGTTGTAATAGTATTTTCGATAATGTGTCTACGGAGTTTTACACTTCCTCGTTTCCGAAATGCTTTTTTGTGCTCTGCTGTCGTGGGTTGAGCGGTCGCGGTTTAAATTTTTACAGAAGGGAAAGGGAATTTTCTTTTTCTACGCTACGCATACACAGGCGGGCGGGAGAATGGCAAGCTTATTTGCAGCCAAATAATTCCATTCCTTATTCTAAAGCTGCAAATGTGCTTGACATTGTGGGTTTGAAATATTATTTATACTATTAAATATATTGGTTTAGAAGTAATTAAAAAACGCTACTTTCGGTATAAGAAAATGGAAAGCAAAATAACTTTACCCCAAAGAAAGAATTTCTTACTTGCAATTGGTATAGACAAATATGCTAATAGTAGGTTTAATTTACTTTACAATGCTGCTCACGATATCGAAAAAATATCAAATATTTTAATTGAAAAATATGATTTCGAATTAATTGAAGACCCAATATTAAATGAAAAGGCGACAAGAAAAAAAATAATTGACAGTTTAAGCCAGTTGGTCGCCACTCTTACCAAAGAAGATAATCTGATTATTTATTTTGCTGGACATGGCGAAAAAAACACACTGACTAGTCATGGTTATTGGGTTCCTTATGATGGTAATGATTCACAAAGTAGCTATATTCCTAATTCATCTATTAAAGATGCAATCGAAGGCATTGAAGCCAAGCACATTTTTTTAATTTCTGACTCTTGCTATTCAGGAACCTTTCTAACGCGAACAAGATCCGTGGAGGATACTTTGTATTATGATAAATTAGACGCGCTAAAATCACGCTGGGTTTTTGCTTCCGGAGGTGAAGAAAAAGTTTCCGATGGTTTTGAAGCTGGTAAGGGAAGTCCTTTTTGTAATGAACTCTTTGATTTCTTAAATAATAACGTGAATAAACACCTTTCTGTTATTGAGATAATTAATCATGTTGCTCATTCTACCCGTCAAATAGCAAAACAACAACCTGTGGGAGCCTTTATACAGAACGTTGGGCATGATGATGGTCAAATGGTTTTGGTTTTGAATGACAAATTTCAAAAGAAGGTAAATAGTTCTTTTGTTGTTGAAAGGAAGGATCCCTTTATAGAAGAAGCTCTTCTGTTTTCGGTTGGCAAAGAATTAATGATAATTAAATCTTTTGTTCCAAATGTTGACTACCTTATTTTTGAAGTATTGCGATTCGATGATAATGGTGAAACGCGGCATATTTTCAAGGATAACATTGTAAAACTAATCCAAACAAAGGACAACGAAAAAGTTGAATGGGAACTTGTTCAACGCTTTGCAACTAGTGCTGGGATGCTTCGATATTTAGATGAACATTCCGAGTTAACTGAAAAAAATAAATTCATTGTATGGCCGGCAAACGGAATTGACGAGGTCGAAAGCACTGAGGCTGCAACAAAACATTACAAAAAATTACAGCAACTTAAAATATCTAATACCACTTTAATGAACTGTCTTCATTGTGGAAAAAACATAGATACAAATGATAGTTTATTCATAGAAATTGATGAACAGGATTTAAAAGATGCTGTCGGTAATGTCCATAAAGAATGTTTGCGACCTGCTGATAGGATACTTGGCAAATCCATATATCCAAATTTAAAAGGGGCGTCAGCACTAATTAATTTTGATTTTAATGATTGGGTTAATTTACTAAAGAGGGGTCAAGGTTTACTCTCTGGGATTTCTGAACAGAATTTTGAAAACAAAATCCCTATAATTGGATGGAACCCTGATCATCGAAATAATTCAGGAAATTATTGTATTCGGTTAATAGCAGAAGATGGTAGCTCTTCTTATGTTCACTTAGGTAAAGATGTCCATCGTTTTAAGGAGTCAGAAATAGAAGATGAATAGAATTTCTTTAAAACAAAACTGTTAGAAAGACAGGAATCTGGCGACCCCGCCTGTTTTACTTCAATAAAAAAAACATTTGGAAATTTTTCCTACTTAGAAAAGATAAAAGGCCCTGAAGAAAAGATATTCAAAGTTGTAGGAGTAGAAAAGGCGAAATATAGCCATCAGTTATCTCAGATTAAATCTGAAATCGATAATGATTATGCTCCTTTAGGAATCGTAATAGATCATAGGACTGAAGACATTATTAATCTTGGTAATTGTATTCCTTTCATTTCTGACCCGTCAACTTTTGATGAATTTCATTCTAATTGGAATGCCGCAGGATTTAAGCTTGACAAGTGTGAGTTTCGGATAATAAAATCGGATAACGAATTCGATGATTATATGCGTGCTTTTCTTGAAGATGGTATGCAGCCTGTTTTAGATCCTTTATTTGATGATAAGGCTAGGTTGATTAAAGGGTGTCGTATTTCAAACGTGAAAGAATTGATTGAAAAGGAAAAAAGTAAGATTACGTTTAAGACTACTGGAAGGGAAACTGGATTTAAGGAAGGTCAAAAGGTAGAGGTTATTTTTCCAGACAGAAAGATGCCGAAACAAATGATTGGTTTTTTGACTACCGATGAGTTTGTGGATGAGCAAGGGGAAATCTGTGCGATATTCACTCCAATTGAAGATGGAAAACCTACAGAATTTGCTTTCAAAATGCCTGTGAAATTATTCATAATATTAGAGTGAAATTAAATTGTGCTAGACATTGTGGAATGAAATTTCATTTGTTCCTCTTTATATTTTCATTCGGTTTGCTTTCTATTATGATTTTATTTTTTTCATGTTTTATTGTTATCGTTTGTCCGCAAGTAAACCCCATATCTTGTAGCCACTTTCCACATAAGCGTATTTCGGGAAATACCACTCCTCGGAAAGACCTTTCAAAATATTTTGGATATACCTTTAATTGTCTTTGACCTCCTTGTTTTTTTCCTAAATCTTCTATTTCTCCCTTTTTCATGCTCAAACGAAATATTTTTTCAACACGACAAATATACAAAATATGTATTATATAATACATAAAATAAATTAAATGATTGGTTTTATGATGATATCGTTGATTTCGAAACTCTTGAAAGATATTTCTTTGCATTAAAAGAGCCATATTTTGAATACTTTTATGCAAAATCTGTATTCAAATGGCTAAAAAGAAAATCATTGAGAAAATAAAGATTAATAGGCTAAAGGTTGTGTTAGCTGAAAAAGAAATGTCACATAAGGATTTAGCCAAAAAAGTCAAGAAAACTCCAAATACTATCACAAGAATCTGTAATAATGAGAGTCAGCCTACTTTAAAGCTGCTCAGAGAAATTGCTTTGGCGCTAAATATAGATATTAGAGAACTACTCATTCCAACAAAAGAATAAATGCTACAAATCGTGGTAGAAAATCGTGAAAAAATATTGTTAATTTGTAATTGAATCGAATAACTAACAAGGCGGATGTCTCAATTAAATAAAATAATTTCACAACCCGGTATAGAGGCGAACGAAAGAATCATTAATACTTTAGCCAAAAGCTATAACACTTTAGATTACTATGTAACTCTCATAAAGCATTTACAGAACATATATCCGACAGAACAATTTGAGAATTTCTCTAAATATGAGCTCCACAAATTACTAAATGGGATTCTTGTTCAGTATTATAATGGGGAAGAAATATTGAAGTATAAACTTGCCGAAAGGCATTTAAAACAACGCGGCATTGTCGGGGCGTTTGAAATGAAAGTAAATAATAGTAGGGTTGATTTTATAGCTGTTAACGGTGTTTCAACGAGTTATGAAATAAAATCCGAATTGGACAATCTTTCGAAGCTAAGCAAACAAATGTCAGATTACATGTTGGCTTTTGAATACAATTATTTGATTATTGATCAAATACATATGGAAAAAGCTAAAGATTTGCTGCCTGCGAGTTTTGGATTATGGTGTTACAAAAATGGCAAGTATAGAACATTACAAAGAGCAAAACTCAATAAAAAAATAGATCCTGCGATGCAATTGAAATTGCTTACAAAAAAGGAACTGCTAACTTGCTATCCTGAGAAGCAAGGAAACGTAAAAAAAATATTGAGTACCTGTAAAGCAAGCAGTATAAATGATTTATTTAAAGAAACCTTGAAGAGTAGATACAGAGA
>JBBQPP010000410.1:0-4324 GCA_038217255.1 Bacteroidales bacterium
GTGGTATCGTCGCCACGGTAGATTTTGCTCTCTGCCAGTGGCATAGAAAACTCAAAATATTTTCCCTTTGGATTGCCAAGGTCTGTGAGAAGGGGATCTACATTATAATCCGGACCAATTACGATTTTCTCCTGGGCGGCTGTCTGTCTGGTTGAAACACCTGCGATAATCATCAGAAAACAGCAGGTGAGATTAAATGTGAATTTCATTTTCATAATATTGGTTAATTCCTTTAATGGAATTTCAGGTAAGTTAAGGAATATTTTCTGTTTCTTTCTATCCCTCCTTCTTACCCTCATTTGCATCTTCAAACCTGCAGGAGTAAGTTTAGATTACGACGGTGAGTATAAGAATTGTAGCCGATTGTGCTCTTCATTCCTATTAAATGAAAAAACCCCGATGGCTATCGGGGGAAATGGGCTACAATCACTTATTTTAAAGTTAATCCCACGATACAAGCATGACATCTGTGCTTTTGCTTCCCTGTTTAATTAATCCTTCAATCCTTTCAAATTGGGCATTAATTTTTCTTTTGATTGTATTAGCTCTTTCCATAAAACTTCCTTATTTCCGTAGGCGGCATTACGTCCCAAAATGGTGACCAGATTACTCGTAACTCCCGGCAAAACCGTGGTATTTTTATAATTATGCGTAGTAATGTTATTATAAAATGCGGCGATATTGTTTTCAGCTCCTTCCTGATAAATAGGCCCGGTTTTCCCGCCCGCATAAGCATTTTCACCCAGGATACGCACCTCTCCTCCATACTCGGTTTCCAACGTACCTTTTGACCCAAACATGCGATTTTTGATGCCACCCGCACTTGAATTTTCGTATTGACGGGAACTGAATGTAACTGCAACATTTTTGGGATATTTAAAAATAAGGGCAAAATGATCGGAACAAGTACCAAGATCATCCCTTACATTATGTCCGCAATTTCCATAAGCCGATATCGGATTTTCATTCATTATCCAACTCATCACATCCAGGGTGTGGATATTTTGCTCAGTGATTATATCACCCGAGAGCTCCCTGCTTATCCCCCACGCCCGCAATTGATTTTCAGCATTTTGCGGATCCGATTTTAATATATTGTTTTGCCCGGCAAACGGATAACCCGCATGGTAGCTTGCTTCGCCAAAGGCAAATTCACCAATGTCACCATTGTGTACCCGTTGCAAAGCTTCTATAAAATAGTCGTTGGCGCGGGTTTGGAAATCGATTAAAAAGCATAAATTATTCTTTGAGGCTTTGGCTCCACTTTCCTCTATAGTTGTACAACCGGGAACATCAACCGCGACAGGTTTTGCCACATAAACATGTAAGCCGGCATCCACTCCTGCAGCTGCCTGTTCCGGATGAAAATATGGCGGACTTTCGATGGCAATGGCATCAACACCACTATCAATTAGCTTTTTATATGCCGAAAGTCCGGTAAATAATTTATTTTTTGGAACTCCTAATTGAGCGCCAAATGCATCAACTTTATCCTGAAAGTAATCTGCACCGGCCACTATTTCATAAGCGCCGTGGGTTTTAAACAGGTTTGTAATCCAGGTTCCCCGGCCACCACAGCCGATTATTCCAATCCTGATTTTAGTATTTGCCACAGATCCGAAGGCAATTAGCGGATTAACAATTGTAAATGTTCCAATTGCTGCAGTGCCTGTGGTGGTAATAAATTTTCGGCGGGTTACCGATTCAGGTTCCCGGTAATTCAGTTTTGATTTCATATTTTTTGTGTTTTAAATTAGTCAGTAAAAATCAATTATTTTTATTTCTGCCAAGGAAATCTAAAATCGGTAAGCTAAACCAAATTTCACATTTGACCCTTGGTGATATTTAAAGTCTCTGTATCCAACCTCAATAAATAAACCTATTCTTTTAGACAGAAATATCGAAGCACCTCCCAGTAGCGAATAATCAAAATAAGTTCCTCTTTTAGGAGATATATTATCATCTGGTGTTGTGAACATTGATATAAATCCAATATCTCCCGACATATAGAAATCAAATCTTGAAATGTTCGTTTTTAGTATTAACGGTAAAATATGCAGTTTGCTATTTAATCCATATTGTGTGAAGTATTTCCATCCTGTAGCAGTATATCCGATAAAATTATCACGTTTTTCAACAATGAATTCTTCATACCAACCTAATCCGCAATAAACACCGGCACTAATGAAATCATTGATATTCCGATTATAATTCAGTCGGGAAGAAGCATACCCGCCTAATTCAATAGATCCATCCTCAAGCCTTATACTTGTTAATGAAAGATCAAGTTGGTTTTTATAAGTAATCGTATCATTTCCGATTAAACTCAGACTATTACAAATCAAGATGGTGATTACGGCTATTTGTTTCATAGGTATATGATTTTATGTAAGTATCATTTTGTCTTTTGTCAGCCACACCTGCAGCTAATTACTAAATGTATTGCGTTTATTTTTCTTATAGCATTTGTTTCATGGCGTGGTTTATAGCCAAATAGGCTTGTAATGTGTAACTTTTTTATTTTGTACAAAATTATTGTCATCTTTTGGGATACTTAATTGTTCGGGTTTTCCCCAGTTAGCATCCCTGTCTGTGAATCTTTGCATCGTGGTTCAGGTTTCAGCTTAATAAAATTACCACGATTTTATGTGAAATGCAATGGCATGTTTTGTTTGGAAATGATCTAAATAGCGCAAGAGCTTGCGCCGAGCGCTAAGCTCTCGGAATTTCCGCCGCGCTTCAACGGGTTGAGGATTTTGAACCCTGACATTTATCGTCAGTGGGTATCCCTTTGTCCCGATAGTGGATATGCAACAAAAAGCCGAACGATTAGTTAGGGCTTGCTGAAAAACTCAATATCCATTTTATATTTCGCTGCTCTCAGTCTGCTCCATTATTACTACCTTACTGCCGTCAGGCAAGTTATCGGCATTAACCAATTTAAGGTTTAGAATTTTATATGAAATTATAAACCAAAATTGGTAGAACTTGCAACAAAAAAATAGCATTTTGATTTTCGTATGTGTGAAAATATTTCTCCGGGTCGTTTCGTGCTGCTTTTATTTATAGATTCTCTACTTTTGCATGCTCAAACAGAAACATGCGAATTTTTCAAAACTTAGAACCACAGGAAAGCCTTACTTTAAAGTTGCATTTGTTTTACAGCAGCATTGAAGGGGTGGCTGCCGGTGCTTTGATATTAACTGAGTTTATTTTTATCAAATCCTTGAAGGGGAGCAATGTACAACTCGCTTTTCTGTTTCAGTTTAGCATGGTGGTGTTTTTACTTTCCATGGTGACCAATGAAATTTTACGCCGCTACACCAAACGCAAAATTTTGTTGCGTACCATTGCCATTGTCTCAAAACTGCCTTTGGTTGGATTGGCTTTTTTCCCGGATATTAGCGACCAGGGGCTTCCTGTCATTTATCACACCCTCTTTCTTACCATCTTTTTGCTCTATTTTTCATCAAAAATTGCTGTTATTCCTTCTATCAATCAATATTTAAAAGGCAATTACAAACACGAAAATTTTGGGCGTTTGTTCAGCTATTCCGTCTCTGTGCAAAAAGTAGCGATGTTGGTTTCTACCTTCGCTGCCGGTTTGTTGCTCGATTGGAATCCCAATTCTTACAAAGTATTTTATCCCATTGTTGGCGTTTTGGCTATTCTCTCAATTTTCCAGCTAACCAAAATAAAATTCGTTCTATAAGAAGAAGTGATTGATACTCCTTTGTGGGGGGCACTCATGCAGTCGTTTAAAAGGGTTTTCGACATTCTGAAATACAACAAGGCATTTCGGCACCTTGAAATGGGTTTTATGATTTATGGTTTTGCATGGATGAGTACCCACGCCGTGATTACCATATTTTACGAACGCGCCCTGCATTTGAATTATTCGAGTGTGGCCTTTTATAAAAATGCATTCAATTTAGTTGCCATCGCCTTTTTACCCTTTTTTGGGCGGTTTATTGGCAAACGCGATCCTCGCCGTTTTGGTATTATCACTTTTGGCTCGCTGCTTTTGTTTATCCTGTTTACCGCATTAACCGAATACTACAATGGCTACACCGAAATATATGGCATTAAAATTTACTACATGCTGATGGTGGCCGTTTTCTTTAATGGCATGTTTATGGGGAGTATGCCCATTTTGTGGGGCATTGGTAGTAGTTACTTTTGTAAGTCCGACGAAGCAGCCGATTACCAATCGGTGCATCTTTTTTTAACTGGTGTGCGTGCCTTATTTGCTCCGATTATTGGTATTCAGTTGTATGAGTGGTATGGTTTTAGCTTTACCTATGCTGCAGGTATCGTTCTATTA
>JBBQPP010000411.1:0-4316 GCA_038217255.1 Bacteroidales bacterium
TTGAAGGGAGACGATGGAACGCTGGCTCCCATTATTTTTCGTCCCTATCACGAATTTGATGGCGGCTGGTTTTGGTGGGGCGCCCCACATTGTACAAAAGAAGAGTTTGTTTCATTGTGGAAATTTACCGTTTCCTATTTACGTGACAGTCTGGAAGTCCACAACTTTTTATATGCTTTTTCGCCTGATAACCGGTTCAATTCAGAAGAACAATATCTTAACCGTTATCCCGGCGATGAATGGGTTGATTTGGTTGGGATGGACAACTACGGCGACATGGGTCGCGACCGTTACGATTTGGAAACAGCTTCGCGAAAACTTAAAATCGTTTCGGATTACGCGATAAAAAAAGGAAAATTAGCAGCTTTTACCGAAACTGGTTTGGAATCAATTCCTGATACAAAATGGTGGACTGAAACCTTGCTGAAAGTGATGAAAAAAGATAATATGCAGCTTTGTTATGTATTGGTCTGGCGCAATGATTCGCGCAGCCCCACCCATTTTTATGCACCTTTCCCGGGGCAAGTCAGCGTGCCTGATTTTATGGAGTTTTATAATGACCCCTATACTTTATTTGAAAAAGATTTGAAAGGAATTTATAAGTAAGGTTTCCTGTATTTCAAAACCGTTTGCTTTTGTATTTGTTATAAACGATGAATAAGTTATAGGATTTACCAATACGATTTACAGTTTTGAGACTTATTAATACATTCATATTTTCAAATATTTTCCTTTCGGTTGGCGCGGTTTTGCTGACCGTTTCGGCGCAGGTGCAACTTGGGATGAATCCTCAGTGGCAACCTTATTTATTGCTAATATTCTTTGCTACTTTGTTCGAATACAACCGCAACCTGTTAATTGAATTGCTTTTTTACAAGGAAAAACAGAACACTAAAAAACGAAAATGGATTCTTAAAAATCGGAAGAAATTACTTTTTATTTCAATTATTTCGGTTGCCGTATTATTAATTGCTGTGTTTACAACAAAACCTCAGGTTCTGTACATTTTTATATTTCTTGGCATTTTGACTTTCCTTTATTCCATGCCGGTTTCGGGTAACAAAATCTATCTTTTCAAATTACGTGAAGTACCATATCTTAAAATATTCCTGATTGCCTTTGTTTGGTCGGCTTTGACTGTATTTTTGCCTGCAATTCAGGCTGGAGAGGAAATTTTGAATGTGCAGGTTTATCTTCTTTTTGCCGAGCGTTTCTTTTTTATTTTCGCAATCACCATTCCGTTTGATATCAGGGATATGCAAGTTGATCGTGATGCAGGACTAAAAACTATTCCATTACTGGTAAATCAGAAAAAAGCCTTGACTTTGTCCTACCTGTCGTTATTCATATCCTTAATTATTTCAGTTTTTCATTATAAAATGCAAAACAACTGGTTCATTATTGAGGCCTTGTGCATCTCATTCATAACTACATATCTGTTCCTGGAATTAAAAACCTTCAGAAATCTAAATAAATATTATTACCAGATTTTGGATGGAACTTTACTTTTACAGGCCTTGCTGGTTTTGGGGTTTTACTTTTTTCGTTAACCTCAATTAAGCACAAAAAGAAACTTTTTTTATTAAAATTTCAACTGTTAACCTTGTGGCATTTTGCTCATGTCCATATAAAAAATCTCCCAGGTATGGCCGTCAAAATCTTCAACGTTTCTTAACTGCATAAAACCATAATCCTGCATTGGTTTTGGTTCTATTCCACCCGACTGAACTGCATTATCAGCAATTTCGTTCATCTTGTCAACACTTTCAACGGATAATGAAAATAGTCCGGCAAGATTGTTTTTTGTGTCAGCCAGCGGTTTTGTGGCAAATGATTTAAACTTTTCATGGGTCATGATCATTACAAAAATATTTTCGCTCCAAACCAAGCATTTTGCTGTTTCATTAGAGAACTGGGGATTGACAGTGAATCCCATTGTTGTGTAAAATTCCATCGATTTTTCGAGATTTTTTACTGGCAGATTAATGAAAATTTGTGATTGCATAAACAATAAATTATGTTGTTATAACAATTTAACAGCTTCCTCATTAAAAAGTTCCATTGCAACTATTCTAAAAATGTTTGCGATATGATATAATTTCAACCTGGAATAAATTGTTCAATCAATTCAAGCCTTTTCACAATGCTTCCTTTTTCAAGGATTGTTCCCGGAGATAATACTGCATTGGCGCCAATTTTGGTATTGTCGCCAACCAGTGCTCCGAATTTCTCCACGTTGGTTTCAATGATTTTGGAATTAATTAGCACTGAAATTTTCTTGGAAATTCTTTCGTTATAATGGTTGGCTGCAATTGCACCGGCTTCAAAATTTACTTTCCGGCCAATAATGCTGTTCCCAATATAATTGAAATGAGCAATTGCAGTTTCAGCGCAAATAATGCTGTTTTTTATTTCGCAACCCGGACCAATTTTGACTGAATGATCCAAATAAACTCCTTCCCTAAAATATGCATTTGCACTTACACAACAGTTTCTGCCAATTATTACAGGTTTTTTGATGACTGCGCCCGATTCAATTATTGCTGTTTTGTGAATTGCAACGTCATCGTTGATATAGTAATCATCATTAAGATTTCGAATTAATTTCACGATAATATTTTTCAAATCATTCGTGATTTCCCAAGGTAAAAGATCACTTTCACCTGGGAATATCAGCGAAAAATCTTTAATAAAATCGTCAATAATTATCATTGGTTTGCGATGATTATTCTTAGTTTGCCTGTGTAATTTGATTTACTCAATAACATTTCAAATTCGTAGTAAAAACATATTTTTAATTCATTATCTCCGTTTTGATGCTCGTGAGCCGCCACCAAAAAGGATTCCGGCCCCCAAAACAAATCCAAAGTCGTACCAACCACCATTGTTGTTGACTGCATACATAGCGATATTATCGATAAAAAGACTGCCGAAAAAGCTGAGCGGAGCTATAATTCCGTGCCACAATCCACCCAAAAAACCATAAGGTTCGGCAGTTATGCAGGCCTGAACATCAGCCTTATCAGCACAGGCAGAAAAAAGAAAAAGCACAGTAATGAAAATAAGTGCATTTGTAAAAATGGGGAATTTTGAAAATTTAGTTTTCATAATCAGGTTTATTTAAGTTGTTTTAAGTCCATAAAAATACAGTAAAATTCGGCTTGAAGAAAAATAATAATTTTGATAAAAATTAAACCGAATAAGAAGTAGTAGGCTCTTGATGAGGAAAATAATTAAAATTGTTTTTCCGCCAATTCAAAAACCTCTTCAGCTTCCCAGATTATTTTGTCTCCCAAATCCTGTAAAGTGCCATTTATCATGGCTTTTGCCACAGTTTTATCGCTGATGGGGCGGTATTTTTTGAACATAAATTGGGTTAGTAAATTCAATACCGGAATAGAAATTTGTTCAACAATCCTGTTTTCTTTTCTATCGCCCGTTAATGATGCCGGTCTCAATATTGTAAGATTTTTAAACCCGATTTGCTGCACGGCATCATCCAATTTGCCTTTTATGTGAGGGTAAAACATTTTTGATTTTGAATTAGCACCAATCGATGAAACCAAAACATAATTTTCTATCCCATTATCTTTTGCTTTTTTTGCAAAATTCCGATTTAAAACTACATCCACATCATATTGTTTTTCCTTGCTGCCAGCCTGTTTTAGTGTTGTTCCCAGAGCTGAAAAAAGTACATCGCCGTAAAGTGAATTTCCCCATGTTTTTTCATCACCAAAATCAACAATTTGTTCTTCCAATTTAAGGTGTTTCAGTCCTGTTTTGCGCCTCACAAAAATCCTGACTTTTTCAAAATTGTCATCTTCTAAAAGCTGATTGACAAGTTGTTTCCCAACCAAGCCAGTTGCACCAATTACATTTGCTGTAAGCTTTTTATTCTTATTATCTTCCCTGTGTTGAATTGGAAGGGTTTTTTCCCTATTTACTGATGATTTCATAATTAATTCGGTATTATTTGATTGTACAATATAGTTGAGTTAACAAGACTGATTATCATTTAATTCAAAATTTGTTTATTTTTAAACAAAAACTTTACCTATGAACCGATTTATTTTTTTCACCATTTTGATTCTCATTTCGGGTGTAACATTTTCACAAACACAGATTTGGAGTAAACACGAAATTCAATTTGAGAGTTCGAAGACCTATGAAAACCCCATTTACGAAGTTAAAGATTTCAGAGTTACTTTTAGTGCGCCTTCCGGAAGAACAAAAACAGTGCGAGGTTTTTGGGACGGGGGCACTGATTGGAAAGTTCGTTTCATGCCCGATGAAACAGGAACCTGGAAATGGAAAAC
>JBBQPP010000412.1:0-4312 GCA_038217255.1 Bacteroidales bacterium
CCAGGTTCGGTTCTTTTTAATATTTGTATTTTATGATTGAATTTCATTTCAATAAAATTTATGATTGCTACCAGTAAAAAACTACACCGAATGAAAGATCGAACCTACCCAAATTATTGTATTCTTCTTTTTCCAGATCGATCGTTTCTTTGGAGTTAATTGTTTCAACGGACATTTTTGTCAATATCGAAGAGAACAAAGAAGCATCCAACGAAATTGCCCAACGCGGTGTAATGAAATATTCCAACCCGAAGTCAAGGTTTTGCCCCAGCGCAACTCCTGTCAGCAAAGTCTGCTGTCTCATAACTTCAACTTCGTTGCGATAAAAAGCTGGGCCAATTGCGTATGAAGAATGAACTGAAAACCGTTTGTTCCGGCCAAATTTAGATTCAGAAAAGAAGGAAGGACCAACAAAATTTACGTAAGTCTTTTCACCCATTTCCCCATAAATCCAGTTGTAACCATCGTTATAATCCATGCGGGTCAATATTTTTGCATCGCTGTAAAAACCATTGTATAGAGCTCCCAGCCAATAATGTTTCGAAATCTGATAATGCAAAGTAAATTTTCCTGTATATCCAATTATCAGATCATCAACATACTTTTCTGCATCTTCTTTCGGGACCCCTTGGTTTTGAAGATTTTCAACGGACCTTTCAGTATTGCCGACCAAAAGGCCAGATCCCTCGTTGATACTGACCCTAAATGGGTTTTCCCGCACAGTTTTCTTTGGCTCCTTTTGTTCGGTCGTAATCACATCGGTTATTAAATCAGAAGGGGTTTGCGCCTCTTCTGTTACTTGATTTGTGTTCGCACCCTGATACGTCCATTCGGCAACTTCTTTTTTTGAAATCTTTCCCTTGCTGTAAACGCCCTTTGAATCTTGTTTGAAATACAGGAAATTTCTGTTTTCCTTGTAAATCGAACATTCTAATGTGTCGCCACTCAATAAAATAACACGATCCTGCGCATTGACTTTAAAACAAAGTATAAGCCCAATAAATAGAAGCGCACAAAGTTTAGCACAAATATGTTTCATGTCCGTTGATGAATAAAATAAAAATGATTAGTGGAAATTTGAACGTCCATCAATATTCCGAACCTAAGTAAAATAAATTGATGGTTTTCGTTGGCAAATGTAGAAAGAAAAAGGATTGAAGATTAATTCGATTGCTACAATTTTTGACTCTTGGAAGTCCTTAAACGTTATTTAGAAACCTTATTAATAGGCATTTTCCAATTTTTATTTTTTTATATTAATTAACAAAAAACCAACCTTTTATCAGTAATTATTTCGTCCCAAACAACTATTTTTGCGCCTTGATTTTAAAAAGTGAAAAAGTGAAAAAACTATTTTATCTAAGCGTTGTTGCAGGAATTATATTTTCGTGCAATAAATCATCAAAAACAACAGAAGTAATGAACCCATTTTTTGAAACTTACACAGCGCCTTTCGAGGTTCCGCCATTCGATAAAATCCTGAATGCCCATTATTTGCCGGCTTTTCAGGAGGGGATGAAACAACACAACGCCGAAATTGAGCAAATTGCCAACAATTCAGCAGCCCCCGATTTTGTAAATACAATTGAAACGCTCGACCGCAGCGGCGATTTGCTGACAAGGGTGTCAACCGTATTTTTCAACGTGAAGGAGGCCAACACAAACGATTCGATTAACACAATTGCCGAAGAAGTTACTCCGCAACTTTCGCAACACAGTGATGCTGTTCTGTTGAACGAAAACCTTTTTGCAAGAGTAAAAGCAGTTTATGATCAAAAAGAAAGCTTGCAACTCAATAGTGAACAGGAACGCCTGCTGGAAGAAACATTCAAGAATTTTGTCAGGGGAGGAGCTAATCTTCCTGCAGACAAAAAAGAGGAATTGAAAAAAGTAAACGAGCAATTAGCAATGCTTGAGTTAAAATTCGATAAAAACCTTTTGGCCGAAACAAATAGCTTTAAACTGATTATTGATAATGAAAGTGATTTGGCGGGATTGCCCGAAAATGTGATTGGCGCTGCTGCCGAACAAGCCAAAGCCGACGGTATGGAAGGGAAATGGGTTTTCACGCTCCAAAAACCAAGTTGGATACCGTTTGTAACCTATTCGGAAAAACGGGAGTTGCGCGAAAAGATTTACAAAGCCATGTACAATCGTTGTGACAATGACAATGAATTTGACAACAAAGCAGTTATCAACCAGTTTGTAAACCTGCGTTTGCAAAAGGCAAATATCCTTGGTTACGAAAGCTGGTCAGCATTTGTACTCGATGACTGCATGGCTTTAAAGCCTGAAAATGTTTATAATCTGTTACAGAAAATCTGGAACCCGGCCATTATACGCGCCAAAGAAGAAGTTGATGACATGCAGAAAATGGTTGATAAAGAGGGAGGGAATTTCAAAATCGAAAGCTGGGACTGGTGGTATTATGCGGAAAAAGTGCGCAAAGAAAAGTTTGACCTCGACGAAGAACAGCTTCGTCCCTATTTTGAGCTTACAAATGTACGCGATGGCGCTTTTGCCGTGGCAAACAAACTTTATGGTTTGACTTTCACAAAATTGGAAAACATGCCATTGTATCATCCCGAATGCCAGGTTTTTGAAGTAAAAGATGCGGACGGTTCGCTTATTGGAGTGATTTACGTGGACTTTTTCCCCCGTGAATCAAAAAAAGGTGGTGCCTGGATGAATAATTATCGCGAACAATATACAACAGCCGATGGCAAAAATGTCCGACCGGTTGTTTCGCTTACCTGTAATTTTTCGAAACCCGTGGGTGACAAACCTGCACTTTTGAGTTTCGATGAAGTAGAAACTTTTTTCCATGAATTTGGCCACGGATTGCACGGGCTTTTGTCGCAATGTACCTATGTAGGCCTTGCGGGAACCAATGTTTCGCGCGACTTTGTTGAGCTTCCGTCGCAAATTATGGAGCACTGGGCTGCTGAACCTGAAGTGCTGAAAATGTATGCAAAACATTACCAAACCGGCGAAGTAATCCCGCAGGAACTGATTGATAAAATGGACAAAGCCGGAAAATTCAACCAGGGTTTTGCAACCTCAGAATTTATTGCGGCCGCTTTTCTCGACATGGATTTTCACACAATCACAAAACCAGGCGACATTGATGTGGACGCGTTTGAAAAAACTGCAATGGAAAAGATAGGTTTGATAAAAGAAATTATTCCCCGCTATCGCCCTACCTATTTTGCACACGCATTTTCGTGGGGCTACTCAAGTGGGTATTACGCATACACCTGGGCTGAAGTGCTTGATGCCGATGCTTTTAATGCTTATAAAGAAACCGGCGATATTTTTAACCAGGAGGTTGCCAAATCATTCCGCAAAAATATTCTTGAACGTGGAAATACTGATGAACCGATGAAACTGTACTTCAATTTCCGTGGTAAAGAGCCGGGTATTGAACCATTGCTGAAAAATCGGGGATTGTTATAACAATTCAGGTTTTTATTGAAAAAGGATTCCATCTTTCTGAAGAGTTGGAATCCTTTTTTTCTTCCTAAAAATTAAGACAAGTTGATAAAAGTGTTTTATTTTGCATTTATTCACTGATAAAAGTGTAGTTAAACAGCATTTATATCTTGATAAAAGTGTGATTGATCCACGTTTTTATCCTGATAAAAGTGTAATTTTGATTAATTTAATATTTTTTGCAATGAAAAGAGACAGTTTTGATTTTCTTTTAAAATGGAAAAACAGTGAATATAGAAAACCTTTAATCCTCAGAGGGGCAAGGCAAACAGGAAAAACATGGCTTTTAAAGGAGTTTGGAAAAACAGCCTTTAATAAGATGGTTTATGTAAATTTCGAAGAAACACCTTCATTGCAGGGATTATTTCAAACTGATTTTGATATACCAAGGATTATCACAACGCTCGGTATTTCTGCAAATGTACAAATCAATCCGCAGGACACGCTGATTGTTTTGGATGAAATTCAGGCTGCCGAAAAAGGCCTTACGTCTTTAAAATATTTCTGTGAAAATGCGCCGGAATATTATGTGGTTGCTGCAGGTTCTTTACTTGGAATGGGACTCCATAGCAACAATTCTTTTCCGGTGGGGAAAGTAAACTTTTACGACCTTCGACCCATGTCGTTTGCCGAATTTTTAAGGGCTATTAATGAAGATGGACTGGCAGATTCGATATTGAAACAGGATTGGGGAGTTATAAACATTTTTCATGATAAACTTAACGAATATCTGCGGTACTATTTGTTTACAGGGGGAATGCCCGAGGTTGTAAAGGTCTTTTCTGAAACCAGAAATTGGGAGTTAGTGCGACAGACCCAA
>JBBQPP010000413.1:0-4312 GCA_038217255.1 Bacteroidales bacterium
TGGATTTGCGTAATTCAAAGTTAATAGAAGAGTTTGATTTAAAAACCGATTTGGGAGTTGTAAATTATGTTATCGGGAAAGCCAGCCTTGATGAGATTACCTGTAGCACCAAACATCCTTCATTAAAGCTTATTCCGGCAGGACCTATTCCGCCAAATCCCGCTGAGATGTTAACGGATAATAAAATGCTGGAATTGATTGAAAAACTGCGCGAAATATATGATGTAATTGTGATTGACACGCCTCCGGTTGGTTATGTGGCCGATATGTTCCAGATGAATGAGATTATTGATGCCACCCTGTTTGTGGTTCGGCATAAATATACCTATAAACAGGGATTAAAAACAGCATTGGAAGAAGTTTCGAAACACCAGCTAAAAGGAGTAGGCCTCATTATAAACGATATTATCATTGGGAAAAATAATTTTGCTGGTGGTTATGGATATGGTTACGGTTATGGTTACGGTTACGGTTATGGATATGGCCAAGGCTATGGCTACGGGCAGGATAAGGACCAAAAAGGTGGTAAACGTAAAAAACTAAAAGTGGAGGATTAAGAAAATGATAATTGATTAAGGATTTCTGTATAAAAAGCCATTCGTTTTATCTCGAATGGCTTTTTAATTTTTTCGGGCTATCGTATGTTTTTACCAATTTGATTTTTCGGAGTAGGCTCATTGGTTCAAAACAAAAAATAATTGGGTTGCTTATGCATTTATAAAAAATTGATTTAACTTTCATCTTTTATTCAACTTGACAAAAACTTAAAACTGATGAAATTACAAAAACAAATGCTAATCCTGGCTCTTTCGGTATTCGCGATTTTTTCGTGTACAGTAAATAAAACAGAGCCGGGAGCATTACCCCGAAGCACACCTGAAGAACAGGGTGTTTCATCGCAAGCAATTCTAAATTTTATTGACGCCGTTGAAAACAGTAAACATGAGTTGCACAGTTTTATGGTTCTGCGGCATGGGAATGTTGTTGCCGAAGGTTGGTGGGATCCTTACAAACCCGAACTGAAACATACAATGTATTCAACAAGCAAAAGTTTCACTTCCACCGCAATTGGTTTGGCAGTCAGCGAAAACCTGATTTCAGTTTCAGATAAAGTTATCTCGTTTTTCCCCGAATATTTACCTGATACGATCAGTGATAACCTTGCAGACCTGGAGATAAGAGATTTACTTTCAATGACTTTTGGACAAGATCCCGAACCTCCGTTTCCAATAATTGTTAGTTCCGACAACTGGATAAAAGCAATTCTGGCTACCCCAATTCCCAACAAACCCGGTTCTGTTTTTTTGTACAACTCGTTTGGGACTTATTTGTTGGCGGCAATCATCCACAAAGTAACAGGCGAAAATGTTGTTGATTATTTAAAACCCCGTCTTTTTGAACCGCTTGGAATTACCGGCGCCGACTGGGAAGTTGACCCAATGGGAATAAATACGGGTGGCTGGGGATTGCGCGTTAAAACAGAAGATATGGCAAAGTTGGGACAACTATATTTACAGCAAGGGAAATGGAACGACAAACAAATATTACCCGAAGAGTGGGTAAGCGAAGCCACAACTTCAAAGATTCTGCAATCGCCCGATTTGTCAAAGGAAGAAAGGCAGAATAGTGATTGGCTGCAAGGGTATGGTTATAAATTCTGGCGCTCGAGGCACAATTCATATCGTGGCGATGGTGCGTATGGACAGTTCATTCTTGTTTTACCCGAAAAAGATGCAGTAATTGCAATAACTGCTGAAACCAGCGACATGCAAGGCGAATTGAACCTTGTTTGGGATAATTTACTGCCCGGTTTCCATGATGATAAAATTGCTGCCAACCCTGAAATTTACAATCAACTAAAACAAAAACTGAATTCGCTTACACTGCTACCACCAAAAGTCGAATCAGGCAGTTCAACGAAATCTGTTTTCGATAAAAAATCCTTCAAATTTCCTGATGACGGGAATTTAAAAAGCATTTCTTTTAATTTTGAAAATGAAAATTGTAAAGCTGCAATGACATTTGCCGACGATAAACAAACTGAATTTATATTTGGTGCAAACAAATGGATTGAGGGCGAAACCAATAAACCTGTTAACAGTTTAGCTGCGCAGCCCAATGATCAGATTTTAAAACTTGCCCCTTTTAAAGTTGTGGGTGCGTACAGTTTACCTAATGAAAACACACTTGAACTAACGGTGAGATATATCGAAAGTCCGCATACCGATTTTTATTTGTGCAAAGCAAAAGGCGACAGTATTTTTGTTGAAATCAGTAACAGCAGGACGCAACGAAAAAATGTTGAAAATTATAAAGGTTCTTTAAGCTCCGAATAGGATTTGCTGATAAAGTAAAATACTGCTTTTATTCAACCTGTTTTTATTCAATCACTTGCTTTATTTGCTATGTAAAGTTTGGTATAAAAGCAATTTCGTTGTATTTATATTCCGGTGCGCTGCATCTTTTGACTCCAGTAGTATTTTTTCTAAAGCACAATTGCATTTCGTTTCATTTCCCATATTTCAAGATCACGGATATCTTTTCCGTCAATAACAAACCGCATGGCGGTGCACACTTTGTGAAAACCCTTGTTGCCCGCTGCGCCCGGATTTATATGCAGGAAATCCAGTTTTTTGTCGTAAATCACTTTCAAAATGTGAGAATGACCACAGATAAATAATCCCGGCGGATTTGTATAAATATCAGGTTTCACGCCCCTTTCGTAACGACCGGGATAACCGCCAATGTGCGTAATCCAAACGTCCATTTCTTCGCACATAAATCGTTGGTGCAGCGGATGCACTGTGCGGATTTCATGCCCATCGATATTTCCATAAACTGCTTTTAATGGTTTAAATGCCGCCAATTCATCAGCCGTTTCAAGGCTTCCAATATCACCTGCATGCCATATTTCATCCACTTTCTCGAAGAATGTGAAAAGCCGGGGATGGATAAATCCGTGAGTATCTGATAAAAGTCCGATGCGCTTCATAAAAGTTCGATACAAATTTGTATTAAAACGACAAATAAAGGTAATTTTGTTAGCAATAGAAACTAAAACCAGTTGTTATGAAACGAGTATTTATTGTTAGACATGCCAAAGCTGTTCCCTACGGATACGATGAAGATTTTACACGCGACCTTACCGACCGTGGAGTGAACGATGCACAACAGATAGGAAAAGAGCTAAAAAAAAAGGGGATTATGCCCGATTCAATGATTTCGAGCCCGGCAAACCGCGCTATTCAAACTGCACTTATTTTTGCTGAAAACATGGGGTTCAACAAAAAAGAGATAGTTGAAATAGAAGATATTTACAACGGCTTAACCACTTCCGAATTTTTGGATTTGATAAAGGAATTACCGGAAACCACTGAAACTGCCTTCTTTTTCGGCCACAATCCAAGCTTTCATTATTTCGCCAACAACTTGCTCGAACGGTTTTATGATGACATGCCCACCTGCTCAACTGTTGCCATCGATTTTAATGTAGATTCATGGAAAAATGTGGAGGCTCGAAGCGGAAACAAGGCTTTTCACTTGATTCCAAAAATGTTTAAATGAAAGCCTTAACCTTGAACTCCGAACTTTAAACTTTAAACTTTCTCTTATGCAGTTGTTTTATGTTCCAAATATTTCGGGTGCTGAAGTTGTTTTAGATGAAACTGAATCAAAACATGCAGTCCGTGTGTTACGTCTGCAAAACGGGTTCCAGGTTCAAATTATTGATGGGAAAGGCGGATTTTATGAAGCGGAAATTACGGATGCAAACCCAAAGAAGTGCCGGCTTTCCATTGTAAAATCGACATACGGTTTTGGTAAAAAGGATTTCCACCTCCACATAGCTATCGCACCAACAAAAAACAACGACCGTTTTGAGTGGTTTCTGGAAAAGTCAACAGAAATTGGTATCGATGAAATTACCCCACTCCTCACCTCCCATTCCGAAAGAAAAACAATAAACTCTGAACGCTTGGAGAAAATTTTGGTTTCGGCCATGAAACAATCGTTAAAAGCCCGGTTGCCAAAACTAAATAATTTAACTTCTATCAAAGAACTGGTTTCCAACAACAAAACTGAATATAGATATATTGCTTACTGCGATGATATTCAAAAAAACCATTTAAAAGATTTGGCAGAAAAAGGAAAAGATACTTTAATCCTGATTGGGCCGGAAGGCGATTTTAGCCCCGATGAAATTGAATTTGCGATAGATAACGGTTTTAAAGTTGTGTCGCTGGGAGAAGCAAGATTGCGTACCGAAACTGCCGGGATTGTTGCCTGCCACATTGTTAATTTAGCGAATGAATAA
>JBBQPP010000414.1:0-4309 GCA_038217255.1 Bacteroidales bacterium
CATTCCGATATTAATTTGATTACTTGGCGCTGTTTTCCCAAATACAGTTGACGGAACTATTGTTGGGATGATTACTGAGCCTGCGGCAAAAACTGCTGACTTTTTCAAAAATTCGCGGCGGGTGTTGTTTTGGTTTTTCATGATCTGGTTTATTTAATTATACAAAATGTTGAGTGTAGTATTTTTTCATTATTTTGTTAATAAGCAATAAATCCAAATTGTCATACGATTCTATGAGGGTAGTTTTTTCATCAGGGGTCAAATATTCTATATTGGGAATTCTCAACTTTTTTAAAATTTGAGCTTGAAATCTGGGAAATCCTCCATTCATGCGAATACCAATTTGCGATAACTGTTCTCGTATAAAGTTGGACATTAAAATGGACGCCAAAATTTTTAATTTGCCAACTGGTTGACCTGTTATGTAATAAAGGTTATGATGGGGATAGAATTCACCATTATCAATAAGCAATTTCTTTATCCCTGCGATATCTGGCAGTAATAATTTGGGCTTTGTAACTAATTCTGGTTTAATTTTATCGATTGTCTTAAACCATTTTTCAGGATTAACTTTAGCTGTATGACGTTGTTTTAGTCTTTCTTTATGTTGTTCAAAATAATGCTTCAGTTTTGGATACTTTTCCAAGTCACAAATTTGTCCGTTCTCATAAGGATTAATAACAAATTGTTTTCTCCAATTTATTCTGTCCGACAATAAATCTTTTGTGGTAATTATTGGAAGAAGTCTGGCATTTTCTATTTCGTTCTTTTTGGCTTCATTAATAATGTATATTTTGTCGGCACCTGTTGCAACTCCAATTCCAATCTCAAATCCTTGTTCAATGATTCCGTGTAACGCGGAATGATTAATATTATATTTTAAAAAAACATTCTCCCACGAAGAATTTGTCGGATTTGCAATATTTTGAAATTTAAAAGAATTGAAATTGATTACTTCTGATGATGATTCAAAATAAAACAAGTCTTTTTTTCTTGGACAATTCTCAATTGTTGTAATACATGGATATGCGATAACATTTTCATCAAAAGGCGAAGTGTTTTCGATGTTCAAAATTTTTTTCAGATTATAATTCTGAGCTATATCGTCTCGCAACAATTGTCCATATTGATTATACAACCACCGGTTTGAACAGATGAATGAAAGCAATCCATTTCTGTTTAACAACTGCAACGACTTTTCATAGAATAAGATATAGATATCGGCTCTGTACTTAAAGGTTTTAAATCTTTTCCGATACTCTTTTTTATATTTTTCAGGAATTAATTCATGCCTTATGTATGGCGGATTTCCAACAATGCAATCGAAATACTCATAAAAATAGTGCGTAAGGAAATCAGTATTTATTATTTCATCACCTTCATGAATTTGATAATCAATGTTGTTTTTTGATAAAAAATGATTTATTCTGACTACTAAATGAGAATAACTTTGTGTATCAAGTTCTACAAACCTTACATTATTTTTTAATGCCGTGATAAAATCGAACTGATAATTTATTGAAGAATTATATAGTCTTTTAATTATTTCCAATGCAAATGAACCATTACCTGCTGCCGGTTCTAAAATTTTAATATTGTTTAAATTTATATCGTGATGATAACCAACTTCATCCAAAATAAAGCTGACAACATTTGAACTTGTAAAAACTTCACCGTGGTTTCTACCTGTCTTTCTCTTTATTTTATTATTTACTAAATTCATTAATTTGTCCAGTTAAGTGACCGATAAATGATGAAATAAATGAATCAATAGAAATACCTTCCTCGATATTTCCATAAGAATAATCGTCTTGAGACCAGAGCAGTCCACATTGACTGTAATGCCTTTCCAGCATAAGTTTTTGACACAAAATCTTATATCTATCAAGATATGATGAATTTTTAAATTCAGGAAAGACACTGAAATACGGTTCATTAATTCTTATTGGTGATGTTGATTTTTTCGATTTCTCAACAATTAAGAAGTAACCAAGCCATGGTGCTGATTGATTCGGAAATGCCTTTTCCCGGAAAGCTGTCCATAAATCAACCGCACTTCCAAGAGCTTCTTCTGTTCGATTATTGAAATTATTGCCGAATGAACCTACTTGTGATTTGAGTTCAATAACTGAAATTAACTTCTTATTTGGAGAGATAATCAGTAAATCCCAGTCTTTGGTGGGTCTAAAAAAACCAGGGATATTGTTGCCTTTTAAAAATATACATTCTTCTGGAACGCCTGTATCAATTGCTACTTGACTAAATAAGTTTAGAAAACCGTTTAATTGTTTTCCTCCGGTTACAGCGCCTCTGTTTCCCGAATTTTGAATATTGCGGGAACTCTGGCTTGTTAACTGATTATTCCGTGTTTGCCAAAAGAATTTGATAGCATTATCAATTAAACCCCTATATTTTTCTATATCCATGTTTTCACTTTCTATATAAGAACAAATATACTTTCTTTTACTAAAAGTATAGTCGCACTGTCTTTCGTTAATATTGCACCCAACTTGCAGATAAACATTTCTCTTTTATCCTATTTCTCGCAGCGCTTCAATCATTGCAATAATATTCTGTGGCGGCACTTCTGCCTGTATGTTGTGAACTGTGGCGAAAATAAATCCACCTCCGGGCGCCAGCGCTTCAATGTTTCGTTTTACATCTTCTTTTACCTGTTCAGGAGTTACATTAGGAAGAATTTGCTGGGTATCGACTCCGCCGCCCCAAAATACAATATCTTTCCCAAAATCTTTTTTAAGCTGAACGGGTTCCATGCCAGTGGCCGTTATATGAACCGGATTTAGCAGGTCAACACCCATTTCAATAAAATCAGGGATAACCGGGCGCACATTTCCGCAGGAGTGAAACAGGAGTTTTACGTTTGGCGCTTTTTCCCTGATAAACTTTAATAACCGTGTAAAATGTGGTTTGTAATACTCGCGAAACTGATCGGGTGAAATTAACTGCGATTGTTGTGTGCCGTAGTCATCGCCTTCGCCAACAATATCGACCACATCGCCAATTTCATCGAGCAGGCTGTCCCAGAATTCAATTTTCAAATCGGTTAGTTTGCCCACCAGTTTATCTGAATTTACGGGAAACAAAAACGGGTCGAGCATGGCATTTTCCATTCCCCTCACCCGCTGGTGCATTTCGAACAACCCGGCACACAAACCTTTGGTCATTACAATTTTATCCTGATTCCGGAATTGAATCGCTTTTTCGCGCATCCCTGCAAACCGTTGTTTATTTCCGGCGTCGGGCCACGGATAATTTTCAATTACTCCTTCGCTGTCAAAATCAACTTTGTTCATTGAATGTTTCACCAGCGAAAACCAATATCCGTTTTTAGGAAAATGATGTGTAAATCCCCATTCGTCGAAATACTCAAAATAATCGCCCACATCTTTCAGTTTCGAATACACATCCCAATTGTGGCTGGTTAACGGGAAAACTCCACGGGTGTCAACATTCAGTTGGGTTAATATTTCTTCTGAAGGAACAACAATTTGCTGAATAACATCTGACCAATCGGGCTCAGCAGGATTTAATCCCAGATGTTTTCTCAGATTCTGATACGCCGTGTTTGTAATTCCTGTCCAGGTTGAACCAGCCAAATCAAAAGGAACCCGGTCGGGTTCTTCGTGGTTGATTGATTTTAAAATTCTTTCTCTTGAGTTCATAATATTTTATTCAGATTTCATTGAAACAGGTTTCATTTTGGGTGAAACAAGATGGATGACCAGCAGCCCGGCAAGATAGCCAAATGCCGCTATTACAAAGGGAAATACATATCCGTCGGTACCCGATTCGTTTAAAGCATATCCAATCAACAAGGCAGTAATCATGCCTCCCAAAGAACTGATTGTGGTTGAAAATCCGATGACAGAACCAACAATTTTTTTGGGAAACAAGTCGGAAGCAACTGTAAAAATATTGGCCGACCATGAATTATGCGCAGCCGCAGCTAAAGCAATCAATCCAACACACACGGGCAACGAATCGATAAACGGAACCAGCATCACTGGAAGAACCAGCAAAGCAGTTCCCAGCATGGTGATTTTTCGGGCAAAGTTGGCTGATTTTCCTTTTTTCAGAAATGCCGAAGATATTGCTCCTCCCGCCATTCCACCACTCCATGCCACAATATAAATGATTATCAGCGGCAAGGCAAGACCTTTTAGTTCAACGCCAAACTGCGCATTTAAAAACTTTGCTCCCCAGAAAAGATAGAAATACCACACCGGGTCGGCAAAAAGTTTTCCCAAAGCAACCACCCATGTTTGACGGTATTTTACAAGCTCCTTCC
>JBBQPP010000415.1:0-4290 GCA_038217255.1 Bacteroidales bacterium
CCGCAATGTTCATTTCAACTTACCTTTATTTTAATGGCTTATCGACAGCAAATATTCAACAATAGCCATCCTATCTGCATCCGACATTGCTTTTGTAATTGCTATTTGCGGTTCCATGATTGCATGCTGTGCCGGATCGATAATCGACGCAGAATTGCCTTTCAAAAAACTGTTTAATTTTTCTTTCTTGCCAGCATATGCTTTTGAAACGTCCTTCAGTGCCGGACCAACCAATTTTGTGTCCAACTGATGACAAACAGCACAGTTTTTTTCTTTAAATAATTTTTCTCCCTTTTTCACAGTTTCCAATTGATCAGTTGGACTTGATTCCGGGGTTGGGATGTTTACCTCGGCAGTCATTGCCGCTTGTGGACTAACGTGCTGTAGCAATTCGGCAGTTTTTTGATTGTCATTTTTTGGAGTACCGCATGATACATTCGTTATAAAGACCATGAGCAAACAAACCATGACAAATTTTAATGTTTTCATTTTGTAGTAAATTTTTAAAATATTGATTTTATTATTTTGACCAATTCAAAATTAGCTTTTTAAGGAGAAATTAGGACATAGAGTTCATAACAAATATTAGTTGGTATAGAAAACTTAATGTAATCACATAATCAGGAGGGAACCCATCTCTCAACAATGTATCAGCACCTTGCGCTCTTTGCCGTTCATTAAAACAGTAAGCGGTTTGCTGAACTGGACATGTTTCACAAATTCGGTTTCCTTAATCAGTTTTTGTTGCTTCAATGAATCCATTTTCAATTTAGAGTTTTCAGAATTGAATGGAACCGAAAAATATCCTACGTTCATAGATGTAACATGATGAAAAAAGTGAGAACCTAGCGAAGCATCGATTTGAAAATCGGACAAACCCATTTCAACAATAATGTGTGCTTTTGAAATGTTTGCCCAGTAAACCGGGATCCCGGTGTATGGATCGCGTGAACCCCACCGACCTGGTCCAATTAAAATATACTCTTTCCCGTTTGCTTCAAAATCGAGGTTGATTTCGGTTATTTCCTGCGCAATTTGTTTTGTTTTGTGTTTGTCGAATTTTTCAGGATCAACATAAACAACGTCATAAATATTGTCGATTTTGCCATTTCCCATACCTTGCTCGGCAAACATAAAAACGTTTTCCTCCGGCACATCTTCCAAATCAATTTCAACCTCTTCCTCCACCCTTATCAATGGTTTTATTTGCAGCAAATAAAAAGTTGGCAGCCCGTTTTTGGCTGGTTCCAAATCAATGGCATATTCAATTTCAACAGGCGATCCCATAGCTTCTTTAAACAATTTTAAAAGAATCTGAAGCGTTTCGGCAAAAGGAATATAATTGTATTTTAAAAGATCAGCAAAATCGATTACCCTTGGCCCTTTTTGTCCTATACCCGGCACCAAATCATCATTTTCATAATCGTAAGTCGATGCCAGATGTTCCAGGGTACCATCCGCTTCGGCTTCGGCTATTTTATATTTTTTCATAGAAGCATCTTCGCCCAAAGCAACCAAATCGATATCTGGATTTGTAAGGTCCATCGCGTAAAAAACCTTTTGGGCATTCCGCACCTGCTCGCCAACTGAAGTGGCGTTAATTGCCGGATAAAGCGGGCAAAACCGGAAAGCATTTTCGCCACCCACAACATACTTCCCTAAGCCCAGGGCAGCCACAGAAAACCCATCTTCGGGCTTCATGTGCGAAACCGGGTAATAATTATATGATTGAGCAACCCCTGAAACACTTGGATAAAATTTACCATTGTAGTTTTGCCCCACCACTTCCTGAATAATTACCGCCATTTTTTCCTCTTCAATTTTGTATTTCACCGCATCAAAATAAGCAATTGCCGACTCAGTAAAAATACTCGCATACACAAGTTTTATTGCTGTTTCCAGTTGTTTGTAGCGCACAGAAATGTCGCTGTGGTTGTTCGGTATCAGATAAGTGGCATAAACCCCTGAAAAAGGTTGCATAAGCGAATCTTCAAATAAACCCGAAGAGCGCACTGCCAGCGGTTTTTTCATCTCAGCTAAATATTCGGTCAAACGTGTTTTTGTTTCTTTATCAAAATCAGCTTCAAGAAAATGGCTGCGAATGGTTTTGTAATTGTTTTGAGCATAAAGATCATCGTACAAATTGTTTAATTCGATGAATTTATCAAACTCATACGCGCCTAAAACCGCAGTTGCCGGAATCCTGATATTCAGGTTGGGGATAAGCTTTTTGAAATCGATATTCTCGATAAAATTATTGATGAATGCAATTCCACGACCTTTCCCACCCAAGGAACCTTTTGCCAACCGCACAAGAAACTGGGTTGAATGCACCATCGCCGGTTTAAAATTTACGATTGTACCTTTCAACTCCTCAAAACGGACTTCTTTGAAAATATTTAAACAGAATTCGCGTAACTCTTCAGCTCCCTTAAAATCCTTGGTTTTCACGGGGCGCAGCTTTTCGGCCATGTTAATTTCGCCGCGCGCCATGAGCCAGGTTGAGAACGAGTTTCTGCTACCGTGATACATTAATGCTTCGGCAGGTACTTCCCTGAATATCTTCTGAAAACTTTCGAGGTTATACGCTTCGGCTAATGGTTTGCCATCCTGCCCTTTAAAAATGAAATTGCCAAAACCCAACCGACGGTACAAAAAATTAAGAATATCCATCGACAAACTTTCGGAGTTTTTATTGATAAAATCGGCGTCAACGCTTTTGGCCCGGCTGGCATTTGTAATATCGTGAGACTGCAACAACAACGGGACCGAATATTTAAACGATTGCGCCGCGTATTTCAATAATTCAATCCCTGCATCTTCATCATCAACTCCATCTTTTTCAAATTTAACATCGGAGATTACGCAAAGAATATATTTTTTGTAATTATTAATTATTTGAACCGCTTCTTCATAAGTACTTACAAGCAAAAGTTTTGGCCTTGCACGCATTTTTAATATTTTGTGCAATTCATCGGTGGCATCTTCCTTTACAAGCGCTTGAGTTTGGGTCATCACTGTTGTATAAAGCATCGGCAAATAGCGCGAGTAATACTTAACGCTGTCCTCAACCAGAACAATTACACGCACGTTTCCGTTTTTTGTGTCGAAAGCAACATTTTTTTTGTCTTCAACATATTTAATCATTGCCACAAAAACGTTGGAATTTCCGTTCCACACAAAAATCCTGTCGATAAAATCGAGTTTTCGCACCTCACGTTTAAAGAAAAGCAAATCGGCATTGTTGTTCACAAGCAGCAACAGCGGTATATTTGGTTTGATGAGGTCCAATTCGCGGGCAGTTTCAACCGGAGTAATTTTATCGACTCCTGCCATTACAATTATTAAATCGAAATCGTTCCGTTTTAAAACATTTATCGCGTCATCCTTTGTGTTGACGGCTGTAAAGCGTGGTGCGGCATATAAATTCAACTGAAGATATTCACCAAATATTTTGTCGCTGAACTGCCCTTCGCGGACAATCGAATACGAATCATAAAGCGTTGAAAACAGCAAAACCTCTTTTACCTTGGTGGGCATCAACTCCTGAAAAATGTCGCGGTCGGTTTTTTGCCTTTTGTATATACTTGACAATGATATGTTTTCCAAATCCATATTTAAGAAATTTAGTGTGATGAAGTTAGGGATTTTTATATTAGTTGACCAATTACTTTCATTTGAAGAAACATCTTTTCACTATCCGGAAGCTGTTCAAACCCATATTTTTTATAAAATACAACCGCTTTAACATTGATTGGATCAACAACAACAGCCATTGCTCCAATGCTTTCATTCGATAATTTGTAACTTCGAAATAGTGCATCCAAAAGAAGGTGTTCCCCAAGTCCTTCACCTTTCGTTTTAATGTCCCTTGCCAACCGACCTAACAAGATGACTGGAGCATTGTAATTTCCTGGTACTTGCTTTAAGTATTTTTCAGGAATTATTTCTCGACCAAGACTTTCACTTGTTAGTGTATAGTAGCCAATTACATTTTGTTCATCATCAACAGCAACAAAGCATGTGGCAAGTCTTTTACTAATGTCTTGACTACCTTGTTTTCTGATATATTCAGTCAATGAATCTTCTTCGGAAGAGAAGTTCTTTCTAATATGACTTTTTTCTAAAAGTAGGATTTTCACTAAAGTGAGGTTTGAGATTTATATTTTTTAGCTGCCTCAATTAAATTTTGATTAGGCTGACTATCTGCAAAAACAGCTTCAAAAAATTTCTCCCGATCTCTTTCACTTGCAATTATCCTATCATTCTTTATAACAATTTCTTCCGCTT
>JBBQPP010000416.1:0-4289 GCA_038217255.1 Bacteroidales bacterium
AATGGATTTTAAATTCAAAGAAGAAAAATTAGAAACACGATGCCCGAACAACAAAATATAGAATACAAGCAGAGCTGGCACGATGATTACCTGAAATGGGTTTGCGGTTTTGCCAATGCCATTGGTGGCGTAATTTATATTGGTTTGGACGATGAAGGGAATGTAGTGCATCTAACTGATTATGCCAGATTGTTGGAAGATATCCCCAATAAAATCCGTAACACCATGGGGATAATATGCGATGTGCAGTTGCACGACGAAGAAGGGAAAAAATACATTTCCTTCAAAGTCAATCCTTATTCGGTGGCTGTTTCGTTGCGTGGCAGATATTATTACCGTTCGGGCAGCACAAAAATGGAACTTACGGGCGTTGAACTGAATGAATTCTTGCTTAAAAAAGCAGGTAAAACATGGGATGATGTAATTGAGGAAGGGGCAACTGTTAAGGACATAGATGAAGCAAGTATTACAAAGTTTATAGCGGACAGCAAGGAAAAAGGCAGAATGCCCGAAACAAAAGGTTTATCTGCTTTTCAGATATTGGAAAAGCTAAAACTGACTGACGGGAAAAAGCTTAAACGTGCTGCCATTATTTTATTTGGCAAAGAGCCAATGCGCTTTTATCCAAATATTCAGGTGAAAATAGGTCGGTTTGGCAAAGATGCTTCGGATTTGAGGTTTCATGAAGTGGTTGAAGGTAATATTGTTCAGATGCTACATGAAGTTCAGGTACAGTTGAATTACAAATTTCTGATACGCCCTGTTGATTTTGAAGGTTTTCAGCGGGTAGAAAAAGACCAGTACCCCATTCAGGCCTTGCGTGAAATGCTGTTAAATGCTTTGGTCCATCGCACCTACATGGGAGCAACCATTCAAATGCGGGTTTTCGACGATAAACTTTCCATTTGGAATGAAGGCGGATTACCATTCGGTTTAAGTCTTGAAGATCTGAAATCAGACCACAATTCCCGTCCACGTAACCCTGTAATTGCGAACGCTTGCTTTTTTGCCGGTTATATTGATACCTGGGGGCGCGGTACACTTAAAATCATCAATTCGTGCAAAGAAGCGGGCTTGCCTGAACCGGAAATTACAGAAATGAATGGAGGGCTTAATGTTACACTTTTCAAAATAGCTGAACCTCATATTTTATATCAACTTCGGAAGAACTTCGGAATAATTTCGGAAAGAATCCAAAAAACAAAAGACGAAAATATTCATTATTTACGCAGTATTTATGGGGACTTTACCGAATATTTAAATAAAGATTTGAGAATTACTTCGGAAAAGCTTCGGAAAAGCTTCGGGATAACTTCGGATAAAAAATTTACAAATCCAATATATGCATTTCAGTTAATTGTAATATTCCCGGACATAACTGCTGAACAAGTCGGTTCGATTCTTGGTGTTTCTCCAAGGTCGGCAGAAACATATATTAAGAAATTGAGGGAAGAAAAACTAATTGAGAGAGTTGGCGGAAAGAAAGAGGGTTATTGGAAAATAATTATACCTGATTAATATTTATGAAATTCACCGAAGCACAATTGGAACAGGCTTTTATTGAGCTGCTGGGGAAGGAAGAAATTCCGTACCAGTTGGGTGAAACCATTCAACGCTCACCGGAAGAAGTTCTGATAAAAGAAGATTTGCAGGAATTTTTGATGAAGCAATATCAACCCGATGAAATTACAGTTTCGGAAGTAGAAAGTATTATTCGGGATTTGGAGAAATTCCCCGCTTCCGATTTGTACGAAAGCAATAAAGCAATCATGGAAATAATTTCCAATGGATTCCTGTTAAAGCGTGAAGACCCAGCCAAAAAAGACATTTACATTCAGTTAGTTGATTACAAGGGAACGAACAAATACAGCCAGGCTTTAACAGAACAAAATTCCGAAACTGAGGCAATTGCAGCAGATAAGGATTTAGGATATCAAACTATATCGGACAACAACATTTACAAAGTAGTCAATCAGCTCGAAATTTTCGGCTACGAAAAACGCATCCCCGATGCCATTATGTACATCAACGGTTTGCCTCTTGTAGTAATTGAGTTTAAAACTGCCATCCGCGAAGATGCCACCATTCACAATGCCTTTATTCAGTTAACTGTCCGTTACAAACGCGATATCCCGGAGCTGTTTAAGTACAATGCCCTTTGTGTTATCAGCAATGGCGTAAACAACAAAACGGGTTCGTTTTTCGCCCCCTATGAGTTTTTTTATGCCTGGCGCAAAATTACAGGCTTCGAGAATGAGGTGGATGGAATTCCTTCCATGTACTCCATGATACAAGGCATGTTTAACCGGAACCGTTTGCGCGACATTATTCACAATTTCATTTACCTGCCCGACAGCTCGAAAAAAGATGTAAAAATTGTATGTCGCTATCCGCAATATTACGCAGCCCGCAAATTATTCGAAAACATAAAAAAGCAAATGCGCCCCGATGGCGACGGAAAAGGGGGAATCTATTTTGGTGCTACCGGATGCGGCAAAAGCTTTACCATGCTTTTTTAACCCGGCTGTTAATGAAAAGCGTTCATTTTTCAAGTCCAACCATTGTACTTATTACCGACCGCAACGATTTGGATGATCAGCTTTCCGGTCAATTCACCAACGGCAAAGGGTTTATTGGCGATGAAACGGTTATCAGTGTCGAAAGCCGGAACCAATTGCGCGAATTGTTGCAGAACAGAAACAGCGGTGGGGTTTTCCTCACTACCATTCATAAATTTACGGAAGATACCGAGTTGCTGACGGAAAGAACCAATGTAATTTGTATTTCCGACGAAGCACACCGCAGTCAAACCAACCTGGATCAGAAAATCAAAATAACTGCAAACGAAGTGGTTAAAACCTACGGATTTGCAAAATACCTGCACGATTCGTTACCCAATGCCACTTATGTTGGTTTTACAGGAACTCCCATCGATGCAATGGAAAGTGTATTTGGAGATATTGTCGATTCGTACACAATGACTGAATCAGTAAAAGATAAGATTACTGTTCCCATTGTTTACGAAGGGCGAGCTGCAAAAGTGTTGCTCAATAACCGCAAACTCGAAGAAATAGAAAAGTATTATGCCCAGTGTGCTGAAGAAGGTACCAACGAATACCAGATTGAAGCAAGCAAAAAGGCCACTACCAGCATGAACGCCATTATTGGTGATCCGGACCGCATTAAAGCAGTTGCCGAAGATTTTGTGCAACATTACGAAAACAGAATTACAGAAGGTGCCAGCAACCGTAATTGGAAAGGCCATGTTTGTTTGCAGCAGTCACCCAATCGCCTGGGATTTGTATAAACAGATTATTGCCATCAAACCCGAATGGATGGAAATAAAATCATGTGATGAAGGAGCAGAATTAAGCGAGAAGGAAAAGCGTGAAATAAAACCTATGGAACGCATAAAAATGGTGATGACCCGCGGCCAGGATGATGAAAAAGAGTTGTATGATTTGCTGGGCACTAAAGAGTACCGCAAGGAGTTGGACCGGCAGTTTAAAAACGAAAAATCGAATCTTAAAATAGCTATTGTGGTGGATATGTGGCTCACCGGTTTTGATGTTCCTGCTCTGGATACCATGTACATCGATAAACCCGTTCAACGGCACAACCTGATACAAACCATTTCGCGCGTCAACCGTAAAGTCGAAGGCAAAGAAAAGGGTTTAGTTGTTGATTATATTGGAATAAAAAAGCAGATGAATCTTGCTCTTGCACATTACAACAAAGCCGACAGCAATAATTTCGAAGACATCGAACAATCAGTAGTTGTTGTAAAAGATCATTTGGATTTGCTGAATAAAATCTTCCATAAATTCAATGCCGAACCCTATTTTAAAGGCTCTCCCCTGCAACAACTGGAAACCTTGAACATGGCAGCCGAATTTGTACAGATTACCCAGGAACTTGAAAAACGGTTTATGTATCTGGCAAAACGATTAAAAGCAGCCTACGATATTTGCTCCGGGAATGGTGCTTTTGGTCAGGAACATCGCGACCTGATTCATTTCTATCTGGCGGTTCGTTCCATTATTTTTAAACTCACCAAAGGCAATGCACCCGATGTTGCCCAAATGAACGCCAAAGTGCGCAACATGATAAAAGAAGCTTTGCAAAGCGAAGGGGTAGAAGAGATATTTAAATTGGGAACAGACAAACAAACCGAAATTGACATTTTTGATGATAATTACCTGGCCAAAATCGAAAAGATAAAACTGCCCAACACAAAAATAAAACTCCTGCAGCAGTTGCTGGCGAAAGCCATTGATGATTTTAAAAAA
>JBBQPP010000417.1:0-4278 GCA_038217255.1 Bacteroidales bacterium
TTGAGCCGTTTCTTCCATTCAGCATGAACAAATTGCGTGGGTTCCTAAATCTGGGCAAATTGGATTGGATCATGCTGGGAAAACAGAATCTACTCGGATCAGGGCATCAATTAAACGCACCAGAATTGCTTTTCGAAAAGATTGAAGATGATGTAATTGAAGCGCAAGTACAGAAATTGCTCAACACTAAAAAGGCCAACGAAATTGCACAATCAAAAGCAACGCCGGCAAAGGAAAATATTGAATTCGACGATTTCAGCAAAATGGATATCCGTGTTGGAACTATTTTGGAAGCTGAAAAAGTGGCCAAAACAAAAAAGCTTTTAAAACTCTTAATTGATACCGGGATTGACAAACGTACAGTAGTTTCGGGTATTGCAGAATATTACGAACCTGAAAGTTTAATCGGAAAACAAGTTTCGATTTTGGTAAACCTGGCACCTAAAAACCTGAAAGGCATTGAATCTCAAGGCATGATTCTATGTGCCGAAAATACGGATGGTTCATTATCGATTATTGAACCGGATAAGGTTGTAAAGAACGGAGCTGAAATTCGTTAAACCTTTTATTTCAATGTTAAAGACGATTAGAACCAATTCGCAAGATTTGGATTTTGTTCATTTGGTTGCTCAATTGGATAAATTACTTGCTGTTTTGGATGGTCGCGAACATGATTTTTATGATCAATTCAATAAAATAAATAAAATAAAACATGTGATTGTGGCGCATCAGGATGGTGTTCCGGTAGCGTGCGGAGCGATTAAAGAATATGACCTGAACACAATAGAAGTAAAACGCATGTTTACGATTGACCAGTTCCGTGGAAAAGGTATTGCAACAACAGTATTGGAAGAATTGGAACAATGGGCAAAAGAATTGGGATATTCACGAAGTATTCTGGAAACGGGGAAACGATTACCAGATGCAGTTAGACTCTACCAGAAAAATGGTTATCGGCAAATACCAAACTTTGGACAATATGTTCAAATGGAAAACAGTATTTGTTTTGAAAAGGAAATAATGAAATAACGATAACCGTACCGGCTAATGCTGGCACGTTTCCGTAAGTTGCAGTACTGTTTAACGCGGGTCGGCAACTTACTCTAAATAAATAAACCGCTTTTGTACGCAAGGGCGGTTTTATTTTCTCCTTTTTGCAACCGGGATCCATTCCAATGCACCCAAATCAGGCCCTTCGTCTTCAAGCCTTGAATAATTGTCCAAATCCATTGGGAACTGTTTCGCGATTGCCAGATCGCCTATATTCCGAGTAGGAGAAAGCGAATCAATGGCAAAATTGTTCTCTGAAACTTTTACAAAAAGGGGTTCTTTATTAAAAATGCAATTCTCAAAACCTTCTTTTAAGTTCGTATTTACAAGGCAATTTCTAAATGAATAGTTAAAAGAACCTGTTCCTCCTTTGGATATCGAAATCTCATTTTCTTTATTCCCGTAAATAATGCAATTTCCGAACAAAGCTTTCAAATTGAAACTGTACGTTACACTTTTGAATTCGTAATAGTTATTCAAAGCCAGAGCAGGCTCTTTCCTGTTACTAAAGCTTGAATAGTTAGCTACGGTGCAGTGGTTGAATTCGTAATCACCACCAAGAATTAACGATAAAGTGTATGAACCTGAGTTGGCAAAAACTGAATTTGAAGCTTTCAAAAAAGTTGTTCGCGCATCAATGCAATTGAGCGCCATGTTTTCAACCCTTGAATTTGAAATGGTTAATACAGGATTTTCTGAAAATCCCATACTGTCGATTTGGATACCTTTGGTTGCATTTTTAATTACTGCATAATCCAACACATTGTCCTTACTGCCCATCAAAAAGTGGATACCGCCATAGATGTATAAACTTCCATCATCAAATTGAGTCCAGGCTCCCCATTGCCCAGGAACATTTTTATAACTTTCTTCGAGGCGATCGCCCAAAAATGATATTGGTGATTCGTGCGTCCCATCCGCAATTAAAGTGCCTTTAACAAAAAGGCTCGAACCAGAATGAAAGTGAATCCGGCAACCCGGATCAATAGTTAAAGCTTCAAGAGAATCGACCAACACCGAATTATAAATCAAATAAGGTTTGTCGTTTTGCCAATGTTGGGTTTTTAGGATTTCGCCGTCATAAAGGTGGAAATCCTGTCCAAACGCAATCAAATCGACGTCCTGCGTGTTTCCGTTTAGGTTGAAAACAATGGAATCCTGCACCACCATTGGGTTGTTTTTGCTCGTGGGGTCGATTGTTATTTCAACAAAAACGAATAAACTGTCGCCCCCTGAAATCGTAATATCGAAATCTTCGTTCGTCTGCAACCCATTTATATTCAATCGAAACGGCGACCGGTTCCCTCCGGCCAGATATATCTTCGAGATTTTAACTGATTGCTTGTTCGGGTTTTTTACGGTGAGCCATTTTGTTGTTGACCCGATTGAAGAAAAAATTGTATCGAAAGTTACTGTATCGGTTGCGAATTCAAGTTTTGCATCAGGTGCCGTTGTAAACTCTTCCTGATTGCAGGAAAACAGGATTATTCCTATCAATAAAATCAAAATAGAAAAACGGAGTTGCATAGTTTTTCTTTTAAAAACGGTTGCAAAGCGCATTTCTTATTTGAAGTGTCAAATAAAAAAATATGATTTAACTTGAACGTCAAACTCCTCCTCCTCCGGGAGAAAGATGGGGCTTCTTCTAAAATATCACAACCAACAAAATCACAAAAATCAGCAACATATAAAGTACAAACTGGTTGCGTACAAAAAGCCCAAGCAAGATTAGAATTTCAACTTCGTCGTTACAGGCAGTTAAAAGTTCAATTTCACCTTTATCTTTGGTAATGAATTCGTTGGAAGAGAACCGGATGATTTCGGCGCCTTTGTATTTCCACGACCAGTGTGATTGATAAAAGTTCTTTATTTCGAGCTCAAACCTTTTGCCGTTAATGACAACATCACTTCGCGGATTAAACATATTCACCATTACCATACCCAAAAGCGATTGGTCGTTGGCATCATAAATCTCTAATTTCGAAAGGAAAAATTCACGGTTCAGCATAAAAAGTTTGCCGTTTATCATTGCCTGAGCCTTTGAACTCACCATATTTTCCCACTGGATTTTCCCAATTCGCTCGTTTCCCTGCCTTAACTCAAGCTTCGACCCAAAAATATCTTTTGTCCACTTTAGCTTTTCCATTATCTCATTTCTCTTTTAACGGGGATGCAATTTATGAAAATTATTGTCGATAGATAATGTAAAATGACAGCTTGAGTTTTTGATTTAAGCTTTTTTAGGGATTAGAAGTTCGCTATCTTTAAAACCACCTAACGAAAAACTGATATTATGATATTTGAAGTATATGAAATCCAGTCGGCCTTGAGCAATTATGTTGAAAGCATTTTTTATTACAAAGACTTTGTCCCGGACCACAGCATAGAAAGGGTCATCCCTACAGGAAACATTTTTATACTCTTTGAACTTGACAATACCGAAAGGAACACGTTTGACAACAATTTAAAACCTAACGGTACCTTCAGGAATGTCTGGGTTTCGGGAACACACTCTTCGTATATCAATATTTCCGCAATTAAAAATTCTGAAATGTTGATTGTTCAGTTTAAACCAATGGGAGCTTATCCATTTTTTAGATTCCCAATACATACAATGACCGACACTGTTCAACAAGCAGAAAACTTTTTTGGGGAAAATATCCTAAAAATCCGTGATGAAATCATTCAGAATAAAAATGTGAATGATAAATTCCATATAGTTGAAAAATGGCTTTTGCAGATGCTGGATGAGAACAAAACAGTTCCGCAGGAATTGGTTGACGTTCTAATAAAAATCCAAAACCAACCATTTTCGAAACACAATGAATTATTGAAAGATTACCCCAAAACCCAAAAACACCTGATCCAACAATTTAAAAAGTACAGCGGATTAACACCAAAATCAATGCACCGGATCATCCGGTTTAACAAGCTTTTGGAAACAATTAACAAAAAGAAGGAAATCGTTTGGACCGATATCGTTTATGAAACCGGGTATGCAGACCAGTCGCATTTTATAAAGGATTTTCAGAAATTTTGTGGGTTCAATCCTTCAAAATACATTAAAAATGGGTACAACGAATCCACGCCAAATTTCTTTTCCCTCGATAAGGATGGTTAATTTTTTACAATACTTTCAGTAAATACAAGATTACTTTTGAAACAATAATAATTAAACTGAAACAATATGGACATTTCAACATTAAACTGGCTTGCAATCATAGTTGC
>JBBQPP010000418.1:0-4260 GCA_038217255.1 Bacteroidales bacterium
CCGGCTTCGGGGATGTCAACAATCCGGGCATCCGGGTAAATTTCTTTGATTAAAGTTTCGTCTTCTGGAAGAATGTATTTTGATTTCATCCCGCGGATAAAAATTACAGGATAACTCATAATTGGAGCTCGTTCTTCGAGCCAATTTTTGTTAACTCCGCTAACAATTTCGTCAAGATGGTCATATAAAACTCCTGCATTTACGCGCCATTTGTACTGATTGTGTGCTTTATCTTTTGCAACATTTTTCAACAAAAACTTGCGAATTCGTTCATCATCGATTTTTTGTGCCATGAAGTCGTCAACATCGCTTCGCGAATTGATTTTCGAAAAATCAATCTCCTGCATGGCCAGCAATATATTCTGGTGCAGATAAAACTGGCTGTCTTCTTTCAACAAAAGATAATCTTTGGGTGCAATATCGGCAATCACAAGTTTTTCAACCTTTTCAGGAAAATCGTAAGCAAACCACATTGCAACTTTCCCGCCCATGCTGTGACCGAGCAAAGTGGCTTTTTCGATGTTATGTTTTTCGAAAAACTCACTCAAATCATCGCGCATATCGTTGAAGGTGTGCGAATTGGAAAATGGCGACCGACCGTGGTTCCGCTGGTCAATCATGTAAACGGTATATTTTTCTGCAAGGTGTTTTCCGATGTTCAACCAATTGTCTGATGAACCGTACAAACCATGCACAATAACTAAAGGTGGCCCGATTCCTTCTTTTCTGTAAAAAAGTTCCATTTAGTTTACTTTATATTTAAGGATGCCATCCGATCGCAACTGTGAAGATACGGATGGCATCCAACTCCTTGAACTTTAAACTTTGAACTCGAAACTACTTGATACACTCCAAATATCTCTGAATAGTTGTTTCCAATCCCAAATAAAGAGCATCGGCAATAAGTGCATGGCCAATAGAAACTTCAACCAAATTTGGAATATTTTTATACAGATAATTTAGATTTTCGAGACTGAGATCGTGGCCTGCATTTACGTCAATCCCCATTTTTTTTGCAGCTTTTGCCGCTTCAATAAACGGTTCTATTGCTTTGTGGCGCTCTATTGGGTACAAGGTTGCATAGGGTTCGGTATATAACTCAATACGGTTGGTTTTTGTTTCGGCTGCACCTTCAATGGTTAAAATATCGGGATCTACAAAAATCGAAGTCCTGATTCCGTTTTCCTGCAAAAGGGCGATTACCTCTTTCAAAAAGCTAAGGTTTTTCCATGTGTCCCACCCATGGTCGCTTGTAAGTTGATTATGGTTGTCTGGAACAAGTGTAACCTGATCTGGGCGAACTTCGATTACCATTCGCAAAAAATCTTCGCTTGGATAACCTTCAATATTAAATTCGGTAGTTATTAAAGGTTTTATTTCATAAACATCGTGCCGGGTAATGTGTCTTTCATCTGGACGTGGGTGCACTGTAATTCCTTGGGCACCAAATTCCTGGCATTTTATTGCAGCTTCTTTTACACTGGGCATTTTACCGCCGCGTGAGTTTCGTAGTGTTGCTATTTTGTTTATATTTACACTTAGTCTGGTCATTTTTTTTGAAATTTTGGTAGCGCAAGTTACAATTTTCAACGATATTGGCTGAAATAAAAAAGTAAAGATTTTGTTGGCAGAAAATTTAATATCAGATAGCTTAACTTCTGTGAATAGTGCAGAAAAAGGAAAAAAAGCACTAAACTGTATGGACATGTTCAGGGTGTCGCACATTCCGGTTGTGAACGGATCAAAATATCTTGGTTTGGTTTCCGACAAATTAATTTATGATTTGAATTTGCTTGAAATCCCCATCGAAACTCAACGAGATAAATTAAATTCATCACACGTGCACAAAAATCAGCATATTTTTGAAATTGCTGGTTTAATGTATAAACTAAAATTGAGTGTTTTGCCTGTTCTCGATAGCGATCATGATTATTTGGGGGCAATAACTTTATATGATTTGGCACGCAGGTTTGCTAAATTGTTTGCACTTGAAGAAATTGGGGGTGTTATTATCCTCGAAATGAACGAGAATAATTATTCACTTTCTGAAATAAGCCAGATTGTTGAAAGCAATGATGTTAAAATACTAAGTTGCTTTACCGACAGGAAACACGGCACCAACGTTATGGACGTTATCCTTAAATTGGATAAGGAAGATTTATCACCGGTGATCCAATCGTTTATGCGTTATGATTATATGGTAAAGGCAGTTTATAATGATCAATCAGAATTAAAGGATCTTTATAAAGACCGCTTTGATCAATTTATGAAATTTATGAACATTTAAGCGATACAAATGAAAGTAGCTGTTTTTGGCACCACTGTTTCTGAAAGTTTCATGCCTGTTTTAAACGAGTTTTTTGGATTTCTGAAATCCAGCAAAATAGAAGTACAGCTTTTCAAACCTTTCTATTCATATATGGTTGACGAATTGAATACGGAGCCATATGTTACTTCTTTTTTTCATTCTTATCATGATTTTGACAATAAATGCGATTTCATATTTAGTGTAGGCGGCGATGGTACTTTTCTTCAATCGGTGTTGAAAATTAGGAATTTTGATATTCCGGTTATTGGGGTTAACAGCGGACGGTTAGGATTTTTGGCCGATATTTCAGAAGATCAGGTGCAAAATGCGCTGACCAATATTTTTAACCATAACTACACCACATTGGAACGGTCGATGTTGCAGGTGGAATTTAGTGGATTAGAGAATTTGGAATTTAATTTTGCACTTAACGAAATGACTGTGTTGAAAACTGACACATCGTCGATGATAAATATTTATGCCTACCTGGATAAAGAATTATTGAACAATTATTGGGCAGACGGGTTGATAATTGCCACACCAACAGGTTCAACTGCATATTCATTAAGTGTTGGCGGCCCAATATTAACGCCCGATTCCGAGAATTTTGTGATTACCCCACTTGCTCCCCACAATCTAACCATCCGCCCACTTGTCGTTCCCGATAATTATGAAATTAAACTTAAAGTTGAAGGCAGGGGAACCCAATTTCTTGCATCACTCGACTCCAGATCTGTAGCTGTCGATCTTTCCACAATCATTACAATAAAAAAAGCCAACTTCAAATTAAAAACCCTGCAATTGCCGGATCAAACCTTTTTTAGCACACTGAGAAACAAACTCATGTGGGGAATGGACAGAAGGAACTAAGAGTTTTTCGGTCGTCGTTGTTATCAGTTTATCAAGTTGTTTGGTTTATTGATCGATTAGGATATTGTTGTAAAATGAATAGCCTATATTTTAACTTCAACGAGCATGAAAACCCCACAACAATATAACAAAACAAACTTTCCTCGCCACTCCCTTTGCCAACCCCTGAAATCCCGGAAGTCTAATATTTCCAGCCAACTTAACAATTTTTAAAGTTCTTTTGGGTTTTATAATAGCATTCGGGTACGTTATTTTGCGAATTATATTACTTTTGTACCTCTTTAAAGCAGGGATTAGTAGAAATTTATCGGCTTGAATTATTTGATATTCAATTAGTTAGGCTGGTAATAAGTGACAGGAAAATTGTTATTTTACAACCTTTTTCGTGTGTAAAAGTGGGAAATATTTCTGCCTGAAATCCACAGTTTTTTAGTGAAATAATTTGTATGAGAATTGTATCTGAAACTATTGTTTATTAAACTATTTTGAATACCAAAATGAAAAAAATATTATTGGTGTTTGCGGCAGTTTGGATAACTGTTTCGGGGAAAGCTCAAATTACAGCAGATATTGGTGTTTGGGGAGGTACATCCGTATATTTTGGAGATTTGGATGAAACAAACCCACTTCAACCAATCAACCCAAATTTTGGGGGGTATTTCAGGTATAATTTTAATTCAAGGGTAGGTTTTAGGGTAATGTTTTTAACCGGCAAGATTTCAGACGAAGGGCTTATTGAAGGTGAAACTTGGCGTTTTAGCAAAGGTGTTCAGGATATTTCGCTACAAGCTGAAATTAACTTTTTAAGATATATTCTGGGAGTTGCGAAGACGCCATATTCTGCTTATGTAACTGCAGGAATTGGAGTGGCATATTTTCCTTATGACGTGAATCCTTTCTTTAATGGCATTGATCCTTTATTTATTGCCAGTTTTAACCCTCAGCATAACAAAGGATCATTTCCTCTCAGTGAGTCTGTAATGGCTCCAACTATTCCCTTTGGAATTGGGTTTAAATATTCTCTGGGACAAAGACTGGGTATCGGAATTGAATATCAGATGAGAAAAATGTTCAGTGATAAA
>JBBQPP010000419.1:0-4251 GCA_038217255.1 Bacteroidales bacterium
TAAAGGGAAATTCTGGCCCGACCATATTGAAAACACAGTTGACCCGGAAACTTGTGAATGGCTTTCGGAAGTGTTGCATTTTGCATCACTACAGCCACGCCCCGAAGGATACAATCCAATCCTCAAAAAGAACCTCGATCCCAAATTTATCAAACGGTTGGGTGATTCAGGAGTAGCATGTTACGAAGCTATTCTGAAAAAAAATGTAAAACAACTTGGTGAATCAATGAAAGAAACATTCCTGGCATGGAGAGAAATGTTGCCATACACGGTGCCGGAGTGGGTAATGGATGAAATGCAAAACAACTATTTCCCAAAATATTCGGGCGCGATTACCTCAGGAAGCGGTGGAGGATATATTGTTTTTCCTTCGGAAGAGGAGGTTGAGGGATCAATAAAAGTTAAGGTTAAATATTAAAAGTCGCATCCCAACCTTTTGCGGCAACTGTAGCCGTTTCATTTTGAAATCCGCAGATTTTTATTTCATCGATTTGGAATATGTAAAAATTTGCAATTTTAGAAAAACACCAGATACTAAGCCACAACAATTCAATTCAAAATTACACTCCAGAAATAAAACCTACCGTACCATTTCCGGTTTTGAAGAACAATGAGGCATTTGGTGTGAAGGTCCTGTCAATAATTGCAGAACAACCACAGGATTACCAAACAAATAATAAGTCATCCGTGTCTTTACTATTTCCGACTGACAAAATGCCCACTGTAAAAACTACCACGAGATATAATACAAACAGAATCAAGTCGATATTTAAGTTCATGGATCAAGAATTAGTTGGAAGTGTGGTAGTATGAAGTTGAGAATAGTCATTGTCATTAGTCATTGGTGCACGCCATTGGAAATTGAGAATTGAATGTTCTGTATTGGATATTTCTTCTTCCTTCTTCGGTCTTACTTCTCCGGTCTTTCTTCATATCCCTTCATAAAGCAGCGGGAAAAACTTGCCTTCCATTTTCATTCCTGTTTTGATAATTGGGACTCCGGCAAGCAATTCACCATCGGTTTTCGATCTTGTTCCGTCGGCAAAAACATTGATTACAAATGCACGTCGTGGCCGTTCCGAATTATTTTCGAATGAACCATGCACAAGCAGAGGATGATGAAAAGCACCGTGTCCTTTTGTCATTTCAATGGGTATTGGGTTTTCCAATTGTTTCGCTTGTTCTTTGTTTAAGAATTGCACAAGCCCTTTCATTTCTCCGGTTAACAATGGTTTGTCAAGCAGACCCCAATTATGGCTGCCAGGAATATACTGCAAACACCCGTTTTCGATTGACGAATCATCTAACCCAACCCAGGTTGTGAGGTGTTGCATTGGTGTTGTCCGGGTCCAATAGGAAAAATCCTGGTGCCAAGCAACAACACCGCCATGTTTTGCAGGTTTACAAAATAATTGGTCGTGCCAATACCGAACGGGTTTATTTCCCAACAACTGATATGCTGCCATTACATGCGCGGGGTTCCAAAGTACATCGTGAAAACCGGGTGTCAAACGCCAATGCCCCAGTGAGTGAAAAACCACACGGTTTGGGTCTTCCGATTCGTTGGAATGAAATTCATAAAGCAGGTCGTGGTTCGGACTTTTGGGATCTATAATTGTGAGCAGTTCTTCATTTAACTGGTCAACTTGATCTTCTTCAAGCAGTTTTACATTAGAAAGATATCCGTTGGTTTCAAAAAACTTAACTTGCTCATCGGAAAGTATGTACTTTTTCCAATCACTTGTATTTTCAGGCCATTTGAACATATTTGAAACTGGCTTGCTGTATTCTGCGAGATCTCTATTTAATGACATATTCAAAAATATTTAAGTTTATACTTTTTGTGATTTAGCAATATTAATAAAAGTAAGCATATTTTCGTGCTGGTATCGCCTTCAATCGAATCTATGGAGCTTTAGGCGGTTTATCACCGTTAAGAACGGGTGTCATAATTTCCATCTCATTGTAATTAAAGGTCTTCTGTTTTTCAATATTTGAAAAAAATAGATGTTACATTAAAACTGAAATGTAATAAGTGCAAACAGTAGAATTTTGGAGTATTGTATAAACTATTTCTTGGCTATATGCAGCTTCATGGGGTAGAACATATTATGATTGCTACAAATAGAATTGAAAATTGTGGCTAATCTGTTTTTTCTTCTTATTTTTCAACCTGAAAATAATATTTCCTTGATTAGTATTCCAAAACAAATATGAATCTTATAAAATAAACAAAATGAAAACCTTATTGATTTCTCTTTTTGCATTGTTATTGATTACAGCTTGCACCGATAAAAAGGAGTCGCTTTTTAATGGCGAAAACCTCGATGGCTGGACAATTTTTGTGAACGATTCGATAATCAGCCCAAACGATTTTTTTTATGCGAAGGATGGTGTAATTGAAACAGTTGGGGTTCCCGTTGGTTATTTAAGAACTGTAAAAGAATTCTCAGACTACAAACTTCATATTGAATGGCGATATCCGGAAGAACCGACAAACAGCGGTATTTTTGTGCACACAAACGGACCGGATTTAATTTGGCCGGGTCATTACCAAGGTCAACTAAAATATGAGAATGCAGGCGATTTTATAGTTCACGGTGTTGGAATGAGTGCCACTTTAAATGACACTGTTTTTACTTCAACAGCAGATAAAAAACCGCTAATCTCAAAACTGCATCCGTCAAACGAAAAACCGGCCGGTGAATGGAATAACTTTGACATAACCTGTAATGGTAACACCATAGAATTTAGAATTAATGGTTTGCTTCAGAACGTAGCAACAGATTGCTCGGTTACTAAAGGTGGAATCGGATTGCAGGCGGAGGGTTCAAAAATACAATTCCGTAATTTGTGGATAGAACCTTTGAATTGACAGTAAAGTCCTGCCGTTAAAACCGAATCAAAACCTTCCCCTTGCTCATGTTGTTTTTATAGGTTACAATAGCTTCTAAGATTTGTTCAGGCTGAAATGTTTTGTAAATGGTTGTACTTAATTCATTTCCTATCAGCGATTGTACTTTTCGAACATTTAAAATGGTTTGCAACAAACTTTGAGTTTTTAGCCGGTTGGTTAGCCAAAAACCTTGAATTTGACTTCCGGTAAAAATCAAATTACCTGGCTGAATTTCACAGGCGTCAGATGATAATCGACCGTAAATAAAAAGCTTACTTTCATTTGGAGCGGCGTCAATTAATTGTTGTATCATTTTCCCACCCACACAATCAAAAATCACAGTTGCATTTAAATTGTGCGCCAGTTCTTTAAATTTTACTTCAAAGTCAACATCGCTGCTGTTTACAATATTTTCAGCTCCTTCAGCTTTCAATAATTCGACCTGTTCTTCTCTTCTGACAACCGAAATAACCGAAATACCTTGCGTTTTCCCCATTTTAATTACCATCCGTCCAAGCGCGCGGGCTGCTGCGGTATTGATTATCCCACGCTGAATTTTGCCTGGGTTTGGCAGGTTTTTATAGACATCAAAAAAAGCCAAAGCAGTCATCGGATTTACAAACATCATAGCACCTTGCTCCATCGAAATTTCTTTCGAAAGCGGAACACATGAGGTGGCAGTGGTAACCATATATTCGGCCCAGCAGCCATTGTATTTTGGTGATGCCGCACATGCAACATTTTTGCCCATCCATAATTTTGGCAGAATTCCTTTTCCGGCCGCAACCACAGTTCCGCTTCCTTCAAATCCGGGAACGGCAGGATACGGTTTTTTGATGCCATAACCGCCGGAAAGAAATGATAAATCGGATGGATTAATCGGCGATGCATACATTTTAATAAGCACTTCTCCCGAACCGAGCTGAGGGACTGGGATTTCTGCAATTGATGGTTTCGCTCCGCTTTCGGTTAAAACAATCGCTTTCATTATTTTTGGAATGTTTGTTTTCATACTGCAAATGTATGGGTTTTCCGTGACATGGACTTTTCCTGGTCCGTGATTTTAATTTTTTAAAACCTTGAGTTGGAAACTCAAGGTCCCCAAGGGACGCAGACTTTCCTAAGTCTGTGCTACTTGATTTTTAGCTTATCCGGTGAGATGAGAAATTCAAAGTCACATTCAAAAAAACTTTTGCATTGGTTTGTTGTTCTTACTTTCATAAACAATTAAAAAAGTTCAGAATGAAAAAAATAGCATTAATTTTTAGTATGGTAATTCTAGCAGGAGCTGTTTTTGCACAGCAATCGTTTTATGATTTTAAAGTAAAAGACATAGAAGGAAATGATTTCGATCT
>JBBQPP010000420.1:0-4242 GCA_038217255.1 Bacteroidales bacterium
GAAAACCGCAAATATGAAAGCAATCATTAAATTCGCGAAAATTCCAAATCTCAGTCTTAATCTTTGCCTTTGCCTCGGCCTTTTCCTTTTCACTACCTGCAATACAAAAGAATCAAAAATTATTACCGTAACCGGTGAAATACCGGCCAATGCGATCGGCAAAACGCTTCATCACGAACACGTACTTGTGGATTTTATTGGTGCCGACAGTACCGGTTATCATCGTTGGAATAAAGATTCAGTTGTTGAAAAAGTGCTTCCATTTCTTTTGGAAATCAAAAAACTGGGTTATAAAACGTTGGTTGAATGTACACCTGCTTATTTGGGCCGCGACCCCCTTCTATTAAAGATGCTTTCTGAAAAATCGGGCATTCAGATTATTACAAATACAGGATATTACAGTGCAGTTGGAGGGAAATTTATTCCAAAACATGGCTTTACCGAAACTGCAGAACAACTTGCACAACGCTGGATTGATGAATCAAAAAACGGGATTGAAGGAACAGGGATTTATCCGGGTTTTATAAAAATTTCTGTAGAACGTACTCCTCTTGAAGAAATTAACCGGAAAGTGGTTGAAGCTGCCTGCATAACGCATAAATCAACCGGGCTTGTAATTATGTCGCACACAGGGTTGGCGGTTCCCGCATTCCAACAACTTGAAATCCTTAAAAAATATGGACTTTCTCCTTCAGCATTTATTTGGACTCATGCCCACAATGAATCCGATTTCACAAAACAAATCGAAGCTGCCCGAAAAGGTGCCTGGATTGCTTTTGATAATTTTAATCCCGGGAGATTGGAAAAATTTGTTGAGTTTGCACAGTTAATGAAAAAGGAAGGACTTCTAAATAAACTCATGTTTTCGCACGATGCAGGCTGGTACAAACCAGGTGAACCAAACGGAGGAGAATTTCGCGGATACACTGATATTGAAAATTTGCTGATTCCTGCACTCGAAAAATCCGGTTTATCGCAACCCGATATCTACCAGATTTTCACAACAAATCCGGCTGAAGCATTTAAAGTAAAAATCAGGTTGGCAGAATAAAGATTTACAAATTTCCAGTTTGATAATGTAAAGCTCAGGTAATCAATAATTTTATACTTATTACTCTTGCGAAACAACTAAATAACTAAATCAAAAGAAGCGACAGCGTCGCGTTAATATTTGTAGAAAAAATGTTACTGGGAGTCAAAAGGTGCAGCGCACCGCAACATAGAAAATATTACGGTGCGATGCACCTTTCATGTGACCTAATAATTTTATGCTACAAATATTATGGTGCTCTGCACCTTTCCTAAAGTTATCTATTTTGCTGTTCGGGTTAAAAACCGCGGAAAACTTTGTGGATTCTAAAAATTTTCAATCTGTGAATGAGTGGCTAAAAAAATTGGTTGAAAATTGCCACAGATTCACAGATTAAATCAATCGTTAGATTTATTTTCTTTGTAATTGAAAATAAATAAGTTATTGAGAATCATTCAACTCGTTAAAGAAATATATTTTCTTACTCTTTTGTTTTCTCAACAAACGGAAAAGGTTTTGTAGCCTCGCCAGTGTAAATACTTAAATGCGGGAAAGGTATTTCAATTGCTTCGGCATCGAAAGTTGATTTAATTTCCATAAAAATTGAATTTTTGACTTTTATGAAATTCGCTCTTTCAAACCAAACTCCGAGAAGAATGTTTATTCCGCTGTCTCCAAACTCTTTAAAAACAACCAGAGGTTCCGGTTCATCCAAACAAAACGGGTTTCGTTTTACAACACCTTTTATTACCTCCATAACTTTTACCAAATCTTCCTTGTAGGCAACACTTAAATCAATATCGAGCCTTCTAATGGGAAACTTGGTGACATTAATTACCTCGGTACTGATAACTGTTTGGTTTGGAATTCGAAGCAGTAAATTATCGAGGGTTTTAATTTTAATCGAAAGCAAATCAATGCTGTACACTGTCCCGGTTTTATCGCCAATTCGAATTAAATCACCAAGCTCGAATGGCTTTTCTGAAACGAGGAAAAAACCACTTACAATATTTCCGATACTGGTTTGCGAGGCCACTCCAAGTATGATACCTATTACACCCGCCGCCCCAAAAATGGCAGTTAAATTGATATCAAGTTCAGAAATAATTATCAAAAAAAGGATTATAGTTCCTGAATATCTTACAAATCGGTTAATAAGCATTTTTCGCTGTTGCGAAAATTTTTTGGGCAGTAGTCTTTTTACAGTAGTGTTTATTACACCAAGAATCAACAATCCAACAACCAGAACAATTCCTACCCAGAACAATTTGTCAATGGTTTCTGCATTAAAATATTTCGACCAGTCAAGTTTCGTCATTGCCCCTGTAAATGTTTTTAATAAAATGAAAATTTATATTCAGCAAATTTTTCCCTGAAGTATTTCTGGGTTTGGCAAGAATTTCCTGTTTTTCACCATTATACTGTCTTGAATAATTGTAATCAACTGCACTTGCAACTTCATTTCCCTTATATTCAACGTTTACCACGCTGGTTACAATTTTGTCCTCATTTTTATACAGGGTAATATTTTCGTCGCGAATAATTAGTCGTTGCACATTTAAAATAACCGATGAAGTATTATGAACAACAACCGGACAAATCGCTTCAAAATCTGTAATTTTAATGTCGCCAATGTCAAGGAAATATTCTCTACCAAGCGAAAAAGCGGGTTCTCCCGAATCGGGTTCACCAAACCATGTATCAGATAATCGCTTGTAAGTAATTTCCTTTAATAGGTTTTCAGATTGTATTTTTGAAAAATAAATCTGGAATGCAAGTGGGATTTTTAGAAAGAAAGTAAGCTTTTGATTGGGCAAAACGTTCAATCCAGTGCCTTTAAATACCAAAGGTTTTACCGGAAGAGCCGGAGCAATTATCAAAGTATTTGAATTTCCCGTTTGAAAATAATCTGACAATGTTGCATCGGTACTTAAATCAATATCATCATTAGGACAGTTGTCGGTGGTAATCAAATGCCAACCTTCACTTTTTCGAGTTGCCGAAAGTTGAACACAACCTATGTCAATTAACTTGGTTTCGTCAGGCTGAAACTTGTGTTTCGTTAAAATTGATTCTAAATCCATTGTTTTTTTAGATAGAGTGCCAAAATTACGAAACATTTATGGAAGGGTTGGTTTTTTAGAAAAAAAGTCCGGGGGTTCCCGGACTTTCCTTGTAAATATAATATTTACCAATTGCTCAATTTGAACTAATTTCGTTTTACATCACTTAGTGCTACAAGAAATGAATCTACTTGGTCTTCTTTACATCAATATCTCCAATATCAATATTCATTGCTTTGGTAATTTTCCCAATGCTCTGTGGATCAATTATTCCGTTGATACTAATGAGCGTGTTTTCATCGCCACCAACCACAAGCAAAAGATCTGATATTTTACCATTTCCGGCATCTCTTGCCAAAAACCTCACAACTTCGTCGGATTCTGTAACTTCCATCAATACTTCGAAATCGTTGTTTTTGAAAAATCCCGATTGTTCAAGCTCTGAATAAAAATCGAGTTTTTTATTCAGTTCATCGTCTTCCACAGTGAGAACCCTAATACCTTTCAGTCCTGAAAGCATATCGGTTGTAGCTTTGTCGCCAGTTTCCATCTGGCTGGCAAATCCAAGTAGCTTCCCCGAAATATTAACTGTGGTAAATCCCTTTTGGTTGGCATATTTTTCAAAAAGCTTATCAACCGCTGTTTTCTGTGCAATCACTGCCATCGGCAGCACAATTGCGAGTATTAAAATAAACTTCTTCATGGTATTTTTTTTAATGTTTAAAATTTCAAATTCAAAGAGTAATTCATTTTTGCGTGCTTTTATATTGAATCAGTACTTTTTCTTTTATCCGTTTTATTTATGATTTCTTCGCTCCCTTTTGTTTCCAATTTTTTAATGGTCTTATAAAATTCATTTACAGGAGCAATTCCTTTTTTAATCGGTTCGATTGCTTTTTGTAGCTTTTTAAACTCTGCCAGTCCAGAAATTCCTTTGTTGTATTTAACCGCAACAAATTGTAACGTTTGCCTGGCGTATGCATAAGCTTCTTCAGGATTTTTAAATGTATCATCGAAGGTTTTTTGCTGTTGCTGATAAAACAGAAATCCTCCCAAAATAATTATAACCGATGCCGCTATCCCTGTAACTGTTTGCCACATCCAGCGATATTTTAACTTCTCCTTGTTTTCATTTTCAAGTATAAAATC
>JBBQPP010000421.1:0-4236 GCA_038217255.1 Bacteroidales bacterium
TATTCATTTTTGGCAACACTAAGAAAGAATTAGATTCCATTCGTATTTTCACAGTTGCCAGGATATTTGTCACGGGGAATGGAATCCTTGAATGTTCGCAATTTATTAAGGATTCCATCCTGAATAATTGAATTAAGGATTAGCGTGCAATTTTCGTTTTTCAAATAACTGTAAAGATGGAATCCAAATTTACAATTCTATGTGCCCTTATGTGCCTGCGTGGTTTAAATCTTCACGAACGATTAACTATTTAACCGCCAATTTTTGCATATCCTTAAATTCAAAAAGTCTGTTGATAAATTCCGGTACGCTGCGCGCGGCAATGGCACTTGGCGAATTTGAAAGGTAAACAATTCCAATGTTTTCCTCTTTGCATAAAGCAATTTCAGCACGGTAGCCATTTACATATCCACCGTGGTAGGCCACTTTTCGTCCTTTGTAACCCACAATGCGCCAGCCAATCCCATATTCTTTTGAATCAACTTTTTCCCATTTCGAAAAATAACCTCGGCTCAGAAAGGTTTCAATTTGTGGAGTGAAAATAACCTCTTCAACCCGATTGCTGATTTTTGAAGTATCGCTTAACAAGGCGAGCAGAAAGTTCTTCATGTCAGAGATACTTGCATTGACACCGGCAGCCGGAGTGGTACTGTAGTAACGGTCATTCATTTTAATTGGAGTTACACCGGAATGTGGCAGCGCTTTGTTTTCGTGGTTTTTGAATTCTTCAAACCCCGTGGAAGCGTCATTCATCCCAAACGGGATGAAAAGTTTTTCTTTTAAAATGTCGCTGTAATTTTTGCCGGTTTTGCAGGAAACAACTGAATCGTACAAACTGAACATTACATTTTGATATGAATACAATTCGCCGGGGTTTGAAGTTGTATTAGCCATTGGAAGCTGGTTCATAATCTGACATAGCGGGATTTTTTGTTCCACCAAATCATCGTAAGCATGGGCAACAAGTCCCGAGGTATGGCTAAGTAAATTTTTAATTCTTAATTCGTTGGTTATTGATTGACTTTTGAAATGGAGCCCCGGAATATAATCGGTAACTTTATCGTCAAGGCAAATTACATTTTCATCAGCAAGCATTCCAGCTAAAACGCCACAAATTGGTTTAGAAACCGATGCCAGCCTGAAAATTGTATTTTCATCGATTGAATCATGTGTGCGCGCTTTTCGCAATCCGAAACATTTTTGCAACACAACCTGGTTGTTGTAAACGATTGCAACCGCAGCCCCAACGGTATTTGATGCTTTTATTTCAGCAGAAATAAGGCTGTCATACTCAACTAAAATATTTTCAATGTCGATAGGTTCGGGGATTGCTGATACCAAAAGGGAATCATGTTCATGTAGAAATGCAGATTCAGATTGAACATGCTGTTGCCCCGAAACAAAAAGTACAAGTAAAATAATCCCGGCAATCCCAAAAAAAGAAGTTTTTTTCATAAGTCATTTTTTTGCTGATCAAAAAGTAATATCAGCGAGAATCAAATTCTCCTGCAAAATATACATCATAAAACAAAAAAAGGAAAAAATGGGTATGTATTTTTTCCTTTTTATCAAGAACGCCTTGTTGATTCTTTTATTTCACTTTGAGGTATGCCTCTTTAATTTCGTCATAAGTCCCTTCGCTCACTTTATACATAGGCGAACGCACTTCGTTTTCAATTATCCCCTGAAAGTGCATCAAAGCTTTGATTCCACCGGGATTTCCTTCTTTAAAAATGAGTTTAAAAAGGTCGATCAATTCGAAATGAATTTTAGTGGCCTCGGCATAATTTCCTTTTAGTGCGAAATGAATCAAAGAACTCACTTTTGCTGGCATTGCATTGGCCAACACTGAAATAACACCTTTCCCGCCGATAGTGGTTGTTGGCAATGCCAAAACATCGTCGCCGGATATTGTTGTAAAACTATCAGGAGTATATTTCGAAATACACGCTATTTGCGACATAATTCCTGAAGCCTCTTTAACTGCAACAATTTTATCCGATTCTTCAGCGAGCCTGACAACCGTTTCGTATTCAAGATTGACCGCTGTGCGCGATGGTACGTTATATAAAATAATGGGCAGCGGACTTTCGCTGGCAATTGCTTTGTAATGCCTGTACATCCCTTCCTGCGAGGGTTTGTTGTAATAAGGCGTTACAATCAGCAATCCGCTAATCCCATCTAAATTTGTGTTTTTTATCTGGTTAATAATAGCTTGTGTGTCATTTCCGCCCATGCCAATCACAACGGGCAGTTTACCAGAATTCTCTTTTGTACATTGAATTACTTTCGATTTTTCTTCGTTGGTAAGTGTTGCCGACTCGGCGGTTGTACCCAAAGCAACTAAGTAATCCATCCCTCCTTTTACCTGATTTTCGACTATGGTTTCAAGTGCGGTATAATCAATTTGATTTTTTTGTGTAAACGGAGTAATCAACGCTACTCCGGCTCCTGTAAATAGCTGGCTCATTCAATTATTTTTTATTTAGCTGCGTAAGATAGAAAATTTGCTGTTTGGCAACATACATAGAGTCGCTGTTTTCATCAATATTAATATTCAAATCGAAATAATTATTGGTTTTTGGCGAACTCCCAACTTTAAATTTTGCTTTCGAAAGTGCTGTTATATAGTCGAGTATGAGGTTATCTTCAAACGCGATATTAAAAAGGATTTCAAACCTGATATTGATAAAATCATCAACCTTGTCTTTTTTTGGCAAACCCCAAAAATCAAGATCTTTTACCGTTAGCGTGTTTGAATCCTGATAAGGACTTGTTATTTCTTCAAAAACGCAGTAGCCCCGGAATATTGCCTGTTCCCGGGTAAAGTAACTTTTTAAATACTGAAATGCCTCTTTTTGAGTCGGTTGCCAGATTACGCCAACTGTTTTGACTGTGTTTATATTTGGAAAAACCGGATTACGTTCGGTTTTTGAAATCAGTTTGGCTAATTTCCTTCGTGCATATATTTCTTTAATCCCCATGATGTGCAAAAGTAACAAATGAAATAAAAAAGTTTAAGACCCCAAAATCGAAATAGAATTTATAAAAGCATTTTTAAAAAATCGTTTTCTGAAATGATGGGGATTCCAAGTTGTTTAGCTTTTTCCAATTTACTTGGTCCCATGTTGTCGCCTGCAAGCAAATAGCTTGTTTTTTTCGAAATCGAACCAATATTTTTACCACCGTTTTGTTCAATCATTTGTTTTAGTTCATCTCGCGAATATTTTTCAAATGTGCCGGAAATAATAATGCTCAGCCCTGAAAGTTTATCCGTTCTGATGTTAATTTTGTTTTCGCTGATTTGAAATTGCAGCCCATTTTCTTTTAATTTTTCAATAAGTTGAATGTGTTCTTCTTTTGAAAACCAGTTTACAACGCTTTCTGCAATCCGCTCACCAATTTCATCAATTTCTGTCAATTCCTCTTTTTTTGCAGATTGGATATTTTCAATGGAATGAAGTTTTTTTACTATTGTTTTAGCAACAGTTTCGCCTACAAATCTGATTCCAAGTGCAAAAAGCACCCTTTCGAACGGAACATTTTTCGAAGATCCCAAACCGTCTAAAATTCGTTGTGCCGATTTTTCTGCCATACGTTCAAGTGCTTCCAACTGCGGTTTTTGGAGTGAATACAAATCTACTATATTTTTTGCCAACCCTTCAGTATAAAGCAAATCAATTGTTTCTTGTCCGATTCCGTCAATATCCATCGCTTTTCGGCTGACAAAATGTTCCATTTTCCCTTTTATCTGTGGCGCACAACCATCTTCATTCGGGCAATAAAATACTGCTTCGCCCTCTGTCCTGATCAATGGTGTTCCACATTCAGGGCAATTCCTTATAAAAACTACTTTTTGAAACATTGGGTGGCGTTTTGAAATGTCAACCCCGGTTATTTTGGGAATGATTTCTCCGCCTTTTTCTACAAAAACTGTATCGTCAATATGCAAATCGAGGTTTTCGATAAAGTCAGCGTTGTGCAGAGATGCGCGCTTCACAACTGTTCCAGCAATTTGAACAGGTTCAAGATTGGCAACAGGCGTAACAGCCCCGGTGCGGCCAACCTGATATGAAACTGATTTTAAAATGGTAGAAACACTTTCAGCCTTAAATTTATAAGCAATTGCCCAACGTGGCGATTTGGCCGTGAAACCAAGGTTATCCTGAAGATTTTTTGAATTTACTTTAATTACAACTCCGTCAGTTGCAATTGGTAGTTTAAACCTTTCAACAT
>JBBQPP010000422.1:0-4226 GCA_038217255.1 Bacteroidales bacterium
TATAATAGAAGCTAAAAAAAATGCTGCCCTTTCGGACAGCATTTTTTTAATATTTTTAAGTTAACGCTGACAGGTCTTTAGACGCTGTCAGGTTTTTAAACCCGGACTTGTCAGCGTCCAAAGACCTGACAACGTCAAAACGAAAGTTGTAAAAATCTTAAACATAGTATATTACATTTCACCGCCCATATCCATATTTCCGCCGCCGCCGGAATTGCCGCCACGTTCATTGGATTTGAAATTGTTTATTTTATAGCTCAAGGTCAGCATTACTACACGTGGTTCGCGTTCCCATTTAAAGGTGCTGTAAAAATTTTCACCATACGATTCGCGTTCAAAATTACCTGTTCCCAGCGGATCTCTCACGCTAATTGTGGCTGTAAGTTTTTTATTAAATAAATCGTGACGATAGGAAACATCGGAAAAAAACATGGCTTTTGTCTCACCTTGAACAGAGGTTGATGGTCCACGGTAAAAACCCTGGATTTGCAATCTGGAATTAGAAGAGAATTTGAATGTAGTATTCATCCTGCCGCTTAGATTATTGCTTTCGCGGTCTATCGTTTCGCCGTTTAATTCTCCATTTATTCGGTAATGGAAAGTCGAAATACTGGCGTTAACCATCAGCCATTTTGTAATTTCAACATTTCCCATTAATTCCAATCCGGTTGAAAAATCTTTGTCGAAATTATCCTGGCGGAGATAAAAAATACCATCTTCTCCCAAGGTTTCATAGCGCTCAATTTTATTATGGGTAACTCTTCGGAATGCCTCTAACGACATGTATGAGCTACCAAATTTTAACATATAACCCAGTTCGTATGAATCGGTATATTCAGGGTTTAAGCCCGGATTTCCAATTCTTATGGTGTACCGATTGTAATAATTTGGTACCGGGTCTAAATCGCGACCACTGGGTCGGTTAATCCGACGACTGTAACTTAACATCAACTCATTTTTCTCGCCAATATCGTACGAAAGATGTAATGTCGGAAACAAGTCGAAACGATTTAACAAATAGGTAGAGTCAACACTCGTTGAGTAAATCTCACGATTGGTAAGTTCTCCGCGGAGACCGCCCAGAAATTTTAAATTCCCTATCTGATTACTGTAGGTTGAGTAGATAGCGTTTACGTTACGTTTAAAATCGGTAGTACTTGAAAAAAAATCGTTATTGATCCATTCCCCGTTTTCGGTATCGTAATCCTGAAAAACGATATCTTCAATTTCTTTGTCGAAGCGGCCCAGGTAACCGGCTTCTAAGCGACTACTCTCGTTTATGGGCAAAGTGTAATCCGCTTTCAGCCTAAATTCCTGTTCATCTTCACTTTCGGTGGTGATTGTTCTGGCAAGGTAAACATCTGTAGGATTGTAATTTTCATCCGATAAATTTTCCTTTTCTGATTCTTCATCAACACCATTTTCCTTTGAATAGAAAGCCATAGCTTCCAGTTTATGACCTTGCGAATTAAAGTTATGCAGAAAGTTTAGGGTAGAACTATAAAAATCATTTTCACGTGCCGAAACCTCATCACTTACAGAATAAATATCTTCAAAATTTGGTATAGTATATTCGTGGGTAAAACCTGAGCCACTTCTCGTGCTTTTTGATTTTCCGGCCTCCCCCATTAAAGAAATTGTGGTATTATCTGAATAAAAATACTCCAGTCCACCTTTAAAGTTTTGTCCTCCACGTATGTAGTTACGATCACCGTTCATGTCGAGTACTTTTGTTGTATCGTTTTGGTAAGTTTCGCGGTAAGACATCATGCTACCATAGTTGGTTTCGTCCCGCCAATCGGCTCCAATGGTGGCATTCCATTTTTCGGTGCGATAGTTTAAGATAAAATCTCCCCTGTATTTGTCTCGCGTTCCTAATGATCCGTTAACGATTCCGCTGAAACCGTTCATCGAATTCTTTTTGGTAACCAAATTAATAATACCGGAATTCCCATCGGGTTCATATTTTGCCGAGGGATTGGTAATAATCTCTATGTTATCTAAAGCCGATGCCGGAATCTGACGTAGAGCATCAGAACCGCTTAAAACACTTGGACGACCATCAATTAAAACAGTAAAACTTCCCGACCCACGCAAGGTAACATTACCTTCTATATCAACCTGAACCGAAGGTGCATTGGCAAGTGCATCTACTGCACTTCCTCCAACCGCATTAACAACCTGACTCACATTGATAACTTTCTTATCAAGTTTGTATTCAATGGCAGCTTTGTCGGCCACAACGTTTACGCTCTCCAACGCAATTGCCGAAGAGCTGAGTTTAATTTTCCCGGAGTTAAATGTGGGGCTGGTTCTATCGAGAATAATATCATCAATTGTCGACTTTTCAAAACCGATAAATTGAGCTTCGAGATAATATTCGCCCATTTGCATTCCTTTTATTTGGAATTCCCCTTTTTCATTTGTAATTCCACCAGTTACAAGCGATGAATCCGATTGGTTGTATATTGCTACATTGGCGTATTCCAATGCTTGCCCTGTTGATTCTTCAATAATTGCTCCCCGTATTGTTCCGGGTTTGTCGTCGTCAGAAAAAGTATCCGATTTTTTTGACAAACTCCCGAATGTTTCAAAATTGAATAATAATGTAATAGTTAATAATAAATTCTGCATTTCTGTGTTTCTTATGTTTTTCTAAAAAATTAATTGTTTTCGTATATTAAGACTATAATATCCGTTATTGGTTTAATTAAAAATGTTAACAAATTGTTAAAAGGTTATTTGAAAAAATGCGTATATTTCTAATCCGTTGGTTGGTCATAATTGTCCAAAAAAAAATGCCACCCAAAAGGATGGCATTAATCTTTAACTATAAACGTATGGAAAAAAAGCTCTCTTTTTTACCATGTTTCATTGACTTGCCTATTTGGAAAAGGTTTAACTTCGAGACTTTAAAAATCCCTTTTATTTGTAACTAATCAATCCTTCCTATTTCATTTATGAAAATCATCAGTTAGATTTGTTGAAAATCAGAAAAATAACTTTAACCATTCAATTATGAATGAACAACAACTTCAACATCCACAAACTCCCCCACCCAACTATTTGGTTTTTGCAATACTTACAACTATTTTCTGCTGTCAGATTCTGGGAATTGTTTCCATTGTTTTCGCCGCACAGGTAAACTCAAGGTGGAATTCAGGCGACATACCAGGCGCACTCGACGCAAGTAAAAATGCTAAACTTTGGGCCTGGATTGCCTTTGGCAGTGGTTTTATTATTGCTATTGCGTTTTCAATTTTGGCTGCTCTTGGTGTATTGGCAGGAATTTTTAGAACTGCCAATTTTTAATAAATGAAGAGAATTTTAAACATTGGGCTGCTAATCGTTTTCATTGGGTTGGCAGTCCTTTTTTTTGTTTTAGACCCCGCCAAACACAATATTTTTCCCCGTTGTCTTTTTAATTCCATTACCGGATATTATTGTCCGGGTTGTGGCTCTCAGCGCGCCATTCACAGTTTATTGCATTTTGATTTTGCAGGAGTTGTGAGTTATAATTTCCTGTTTATTCCAGCCATTCTTCTTATCCTTTATCATTATTTACACCCTGTTCTAAACCGCATTTTTAACTGGAACCTTCCCAATATTTTCTACTTTAAAAGTACGCCCTGGATAATTTTTGGATCAGTGATTTTATTTTGGATTCTACGGAACTTGCCTTTTTACCCATTTTCGGTTTTGGCGCCTGTATGAAACGAGCATAAAATGAGATTATCGAAAGTGGAAAAAAATTATTATTGGAGGACCAAAAAACATTAAAATGTACTTCACTTTGTGAATTCTTCCATGTATTTTGAATAACTGATTGTATTTTTTATTTTTGCAAACCTTAAAAGGAAAATGGTTTCATAGTTCAACGCATACCTGCCTGCCGGTATGCGGGGAATAGCGGTTTACTAAACTATGATCAATGGTTATTTAAATATTTAAAATGGTCCCGTAGTTCAACGGATAGAATAGCGGTTTCCTAAACCGTAGATATGGGTTCGATTCCCGTCGGGACTACGAAAACCACTGATTATCAGTGGTTTTTTTTATTTAATCATACCCTAATTCATACCCAAAAATATATTCTAACCTAAAATGTTATTAATAGACCAAAAATTTAAAAGAATTACCAATATACTCAGCTTATTGAAAATAAGCTCTCTAAAAATAACCAAAATTGTTGACTTTCTGAGTTACTTTCAAAAACATACTTCCTA
>JBBQPP010000423.1:0-4221 GCA_038217255.1 Bacteroidales bacterium
GATTTGTAATACCAGTTTTTGTTCCAGCTTTCAATCAAATTTGTTCCCCATTGTTTTTCAACCACATCTTCCATTAATGATTTGGTTTGATGCGGTAGTCGGCCCAATGAATTCCCATCCATATAAATATGTTTTTTTATTCTGATTTTGCAAGGTGTCATTCTTTGGTTGGAGCTCATTGTAAGGATTATTCTGAATCGAACACGAAAACCAAAATATTGCCGAAATGAGTACTACTGTTAAATTCATTTTTTTCATTCATTGTTTGTTTTGTTTCTGAAATGATAACAAAACAAATTGATATGAAGTTTATTTTTGGTTCAAACCTGAGATTATATCTGGTTAACATGATTTTGAACCAATGGAATTCAGTGTGTTAGTATAGATTTCCAAAGCTGCTGGAAAGGGCTGTAATGCCCGTTCGAAAATACCCAGTGAATATGCAATCGTCAACCCATAATTTGTAATAGGTACTCCGGCCAACTTTGCTCTCATAATCCGGCTCAGCATTTCGCGACGGTTCCACATGCAGGCACCGCAATGAATAATCAGTTTGTATTCCGAAATGTTATCGGGAAAATCATGTCCGCGTAAATTGTCGATTTCGAGTTTGCCTCCCACATATTGAGTTAGCCATCGGGGTATTTTTACAGTTCCAATGTCCTCGCCAATGGGGTGATGGGTGCAGGCTTCGGCAATCAAAACTTTGTCGCCGGTTTTTAGTTTGTCGATTGTCATTGCACCGCGTACCATTTCATTCAAATCACCTTGGAATCGCGCAAAAAGAATTGAAAATGAAGTTAATGGAATTTCGGGCGGTGTGTCGGCAGCAACTTTAAGGAAAGCCTGGGAATCAGTTACAACCAGTTTTGGTGGTTTGTTAAAACGTGAAAGTGCTTCCCGCAATTCACGTTCTTTCACTACTACCGAAAACGAATCGTTATCCAGCAAATCACGGATGCTTTGAACCTGAGGTAAAATTAGTCGTCCTTTTGGAGCCTCTTTGTCGATGGGCACAACTAAAACAGCAGCTTCCCCGGGACCAACCAAATCCGCAAGGATACTTGGCCTTTCAATATAATCTGCCGGGGCTGAATCCAGTAATAATTTGCGCAATTCATTTAATCCTGTCTTTTTTAAAGCCGAGGTTTTTGTAAACTGAATTTTTGAAGAATTTAGTTTTGAAATGATCTCTTTGTTCTCCTCAAACAAATCGGTTTTATTGAAAACAATTATAAAAGGGATTGCCCGATCGGTAAATTCATTGATGATTTTTTGCTCGAAATTGTCCCAATCGTTAAAATTCGTAACAATTACACCCAAATCGGTGCGGTCGAAAACAGCCATTGTCTTTGCAATTCTTTTTTCTCCCAAATCCCCCAAATCGTCAATTCCTGCTGTATCGATAAACAGAACCGGGCCAAGTGGCAACAGTTCCATGGGTTTTTCAACGGGGTCGGTAGTTGTGCCGGCAACTTCAGAAACGATTGAAACTTCTTGGTTGGTCAGTAAATTCAGGATACTTGATTTTCCTGTATTTCGTTTTCCGAAAATCCCAATGTGTAAACGAAATGATTTTGGTGCCTTCATTTAAGTAGGTTTTTGAACGGGTTAAAATACAAATTCATTTTCATTGGCACAATGACAAACAAAAAAAGGGCGCTTTTGGCGCCCTTAATATTGCGAAATAATATTTCTTTTCTATTTCTTTTTTGCTTCACCACATGTGGCCCCTGAAGCAGCACAACTTTTCTTTTGTGATTCAGCACAACCGGTTGTAGCAGATTTTTCTGCAGTTTTTCCTTTTTCACTGCAACAAGCTTTTGTTGTTACCTCTTTTTTTGTTTCTTTCTTTTTGTCCTCTTTGCTGCTTGCTGTAACATTTGAAGCTGAAATTCCGAATCCAACTGCAAATACGAAAATGAGAATTAATTTTTTCATGTTCCTTTAAATTAAAGATTACTATTGGTTTTTATTAACTTTTGTTTGAAATGCATTAATTGTTAGTATTCAAACAGTTGCAAGATATGAAATTCTTTGAAATTGGATTATTTTTTAAGCAACTGGCGTAAAAAAAAACCGTTCTAAATAAGAACTGCTTTTAAATTTTATTGAAATTAAACATTTTTGAATGTTATTTCTTCTCTGCGCTTGCGGTTTTTGATTTATCGCCGCAGCCTTCTGATTTTGCAGTAGCGCAACCTTCACTCTTTGCAGTGGCACAGCCTTCTGATTTTGCAGTTGCGCAGCCTTCACTTTTCGCCGTAGCACAACCTTCACCTTTTGCTGCTTTCGCCTCTTTGGTTTTGGCTTTTTCTTTTTCTCCTTCAGGCGCAGTAACGTTGTTGTCGTCCATGTCGGCTACAATTGTTACCTGATCATTATTAACGGTTGTAATACTTGATCCCGACATTGCCATTGAAACACCGTAAGTTGCAACCAGTGCTAATACTAAAAATACTTTTTTCATGGTTTTAAAATTTAAAGTTATAAAATCGCTAATATTAATTTAGATTCAATAATAATAACTAAAACTTTAAAAAGCAAATAATAGAATAAGATATTTATGTATTGTTTATTTATGACTTTCTAAGACTCAGGAAATGAGTATAATAAAAATTGTTAATGATATTTAAAAATTGAATGATGCTAATTTCCAAGTCTGCAAACTGATTCCGGAGTAATTAATTCATTGAATTCTACTTCCGTAACAAGTTTGGATTTTAAGGCTGCTTCTTTTATCGAAATTGAATTATTGTGGGCTATCTTTATGATATCACTGGCTTTCTCATAGCCTATTTTGGGTATCAATGCAGTTATTGTGGCTGTTGAATTCTCTACATTTTTTTTACAAACTTCTTCATTAGCAACTATCCCCTGCACACAGTGTTCCTTAAAAACGGAACAGGCGTTATTTAAAAGTGTTATATTTTCAAGAAGGGCATCGGCGATTAAGGGCATAAATTGGTTTAATTCAAGATTTCCGGCGCTGCAAGCATGAGAAATAATTTGGTCGTTTCCCATTACGCGAATTGCTATTTGTGCCACCGCCTCTGGAATTACCGGGTTCACTTTTCCAGGCATAATTGATGACCCGGCTTGTTTTGCAGGTAAGTTAATTTCTCCAAATCCGGCATTCGGACCGCTGGAAAGAAGGCGTAAATCGTTACTGATTTTCAATAAATTTGACGCGTGTGCTTTTAAAATACCTGACACTTCAACAAAAACATCGGTATTTTGAGTTGCGTCGATGAGGTTTTCGGCACGTGCCAACCCGATATTTGTATTTTCACGCAATCGATCAACTACCCTGAATATAAACTGTTTTGGTGCGCCAAGTCCTGTGCCGATTGCTGTGCCTCCAAGGTTTACTACCCGTAATCGTTCCTCGCATTTGTAAATCCGCCAGCGGTCTCTGTTAAACGCTTCGGCATAAGCGCTCATTTCCCTGCCCAAAGTTGTCAGTATTGCATCCTGCAGCTGCGTTCGGCCAATTTTAACAACATGTGCAAATTCCTTTTCTTTTTGCTGAAATGCTTCCTGAAGGTTCAATACACTTTGTTCCAAATCACGTAGCAACCTTATAGCGGCAATTTTTAAAGCGGTTGGATAAGTGTCGTTTGTGGATTGGTGCAGGTTAACATCATCGAGTGGCGAAATTATTTCGTAACTCCCCGGTTTTTCGTCAAGCAATTGCAATGAACGGTTGGCAATAACTTCGTTTACATTCATGTTTGTGGAAGTGCCGGCGCCACCTTGAAGTGTATCGACTAAAATATGGTCGTTCAGTAAACCTTCACTTGTTTCAGAACACGCTTTATCGATGGCCGATGCTTTTCTTGCATTGCTCCAAAATCCAAGTTGGTTATTGGTTTGGGCACAGGCAAGTTTCACTTCGCCAAAGGCTTTTATCAATCCCCGGTGAACTGGTCTACCGGATAATGGAAAGTTTTCTATTGCACGTGCAGTGTGAATTCCCCAAAGTGCATCGGCTGGAATTTGTTTTGTACCAAGAAGGTCGGTCTCAACTCGAAATAGCATGAGTTTTTAGTTTTTTAACCGCTTAATTATCTGTTTTGCAAGATGTTCATTAATATCAGGATGTCTTGGAACAGGTTGATACATTCCTGTTTCTGGGTTTTGATAAAAATCGTGGTTACCACCATGTCGAATTAATATGCACCCCATTTGTTCCTACTGCCGAATTAGCTTTCTGCATTT
>JBBQPP010000424.1:0-4219 GCA_038217255.1 Bacteroidales bacterium
ACCGGTCGTTATGATGGATCTTCTGTTCTTGCTGAAGGAAATAAATGGGCATTTTTCCCGTCGGTTGCATTTGCATGGCGTGCAGGAGAAGAAGATTTTATAAAAAACATGAACCTGTTTTCAGATTTGAAAATTCGGTTAAGTTATGGTGAAGTTGGGAATGATGTGGTTCCTCCATACAGTACGCAGGCATTTTTAAAGCAAACTGCCTATGATTTTGATGGCTCTGCAGCATGGGGGTATGCTCCCAATAATATTGGAAATGCCGATTTAAGATGGGAAAACAGTTCTGAAATAAATATTGGATTGGATTTGGGATTTGTAAAAAACAGAATCATGGCATCTGTTGAATATTACGACAAAACTACCAATGATTTGATTCAGAATGTGGCGCTGCCTTCATCGCTTGGATTTAGTGCCGTTACTGCAAACGTAGGTAAAATCATGAACCGTGGAGTTGAAGTTTCATTGAACACAGTGAATGTCCAAACTAAAAATGTTCGGTGGAGTACAAATATCAACTTCTCTACAAACCATAACGAAATACTTGAACTTTATGGTGGAACTGTTACGCAGGATATTGCCAACAGCCTTTTTGTAGGTGAATCGCTGGGCTCACATTATTATTATGAATTTGACGGCATTTGGCAGCTGGACGAAGTTGAAGAGGCAAAAAAGTTCAACCAGGTTCCCGGTTCTGTAAAAGTTGTTGACCATGTACCTGATGGCAAAATATCTGCTAACACCGGCGAAGACGACAGGGTTGTACTTGGAAACGAATTGCCAAAATGGATGGCTGGTATTAATAACACTCTAAATTATAAAAACTGGGATTTGTCAGCTTTTATTTACACTCGTCAGGGTGTAATGTACCGCAACAGTTTGCTTTCGGGTACAATGGGCGAATTGGGAAGCAACCGCTACAATGGCCTCAACCTGAACTATTGGACCGAAACAAACCCAACAAACGATTATTTCGGGGTTTGGCAATCGAATCCATACCGACAGGCCATTCAATATATGAAAGCCGATTTCTGGCGTGTTTCAAATATTACTTTGGGTTACGAACTTCCACAGCCAATGCTTGATCGCATACAATTCAGCAAAGTAAGGTTTTATGTACAGGCCAATAATCCTTTTGTATTTACAAAAAACAAGATTATGTGGATGGATCCGGAATACAATTCAGGTACTTACCAGGATGATGTTCCTTATTCAACTTTCATTTTTGGAGTAAACCTTTCGTTTTAAAAGCTAATTGTCAAACAAAAAAATTCAATACAATGAAAAAATTTAAAATATATAGTTTCATCCTGTTTCTAATGCTTGTATTCATTGGACCGGGATGCCAGGATTTCCTGAAAGAGGAATCGGTTACGGATATTACCGCTGATTCCTACATTACCACCGAAGCAGGTTACGAAGACCTTGTTAAAGCTTGTTACCCTGCTTTACGCGACATAATTCTGCAATACCCGCTTGTTTTACAGGGGACAGATGTATTTCAAAGCGGTGTGTGGACACAAAAAGCTGTTGGCGATGGTTCGCCGCTTGACCAGTACGATGTACGCCTCAATTCTGAAACTGGCGCAGTAGCATCTTTCTGGGAGCTTCTTTACAAGGAAATAGGGCGAACAAATACTGCTATTCAACGTGCTGAAGATATATCCTATGCTGATCCTGCGAAAAAAGCTGCACGTGTTTCGGAAGCTAAATTCCTGAGGGCATTGAGCTATTTCTACCTTGTACAAACCTGGGGTGATGTGCCAATGCCTTTGACCGAAACTAAAGCGCCCAATACAAATGTGGTTAAAGTTCCTGCTGCCGATATTTACACACAAATACTAAAAGACCTTTCGGAAGCTGAAGCTGCTTTGCCCGCAACTGCTACTGATTATGGCCGCGTGACAAAAGGTGCTGCTCAATTTTTACTGGCGCGTGTTTACCTTACCCGTGGTTGGAATTTCAATAATTCGCTTGGCGGAAGCGCTACTGATTTTAAAAGCGCATTGACCTGGGCAGATAAAGTTATTGCTGCATACCCTTTGGTACCGCAGTACAGCGCGCTTTTCCCAAAACGTAATACAAATCCGCTGAATCAATATACAGGATCACAAAATGCAAAAAACAGCGAAGTAGTATTTGCTGTTCAGTTCAATAGTGATTTACTTACCAATGCCAATGAAAATGCTTCAGAACCGGGGAACCACTACCATTCTATTTTTCCGGGAAATGCGGAACTTGCAGGCAGTGCGGGCAGAACAAGTGATTACAACAGGCATTTAAATCAAAACGTACCATCACCTGCAACATACAGGCTTTTCGACCCACAAAATGACAGCCGTTATGCCCATGACTTTTTAAATGTGATTTATGCTTTGAAAAAAGTAACGGATTATGCCTACAGCTATACTGATGCCAGTCTGAAAGTGAGCTACAATGTTGGCGATACTGTTGCATACTGGACACCCTGGAACATGCCGGCAACGGGAGCCGATAAAGGAATAGATGACGGCGGTACAAAAAATTACGCCGTAATGAACCTTGCACAGGAAATTACAGGAGTTCCAATTTCACGTCTCACTGCCGGTCCGATTACTTTCTGGAAATTCTGGGAACCAAATATTGCTTATGGTGATGCTTACGGGACTTTTGACTTTGCGCTTTTCCGTTCTGCCGAAGCATATTTAATTGCTGCCGAAGCAATTGTGAAAGGTGCAACCGGTGGTACATTAGGCGGTGCTGATGTATATTACAACAAAGTGCTCGACAGGGCAGTTGGTGCAGGGGTTGACCCAATGCGCGCAAAAAATCCTGCCGATCTTACTTCTTTCGAAACGGTTTCATACAGGGCAACTCCCGCAAATATTTCAATCGATTTAATTTTGGATGAGCGTGCAAGGGAATTGTTGGGCGAATTCGACCGCTGGTTTGATTTGAAACGCACGGGCAAATTGATTGAACGTACGGAGCAGATGAATCTCTGGACAAAAAACAAAGGTAAGATTGATGAGCATCATCTTTTGCGCCCCATTCCGCAATCAGAAATGGACCGATCGCAACCACCTGTTGAAAATAACCCGGGGTACTAATTTTAGAAATAGTTTAGTTAGATTATTCACAGGCACATGCTTAAAACCATGTGTCTGTGTTTCAACTTGATTTTCCCAACCATATTTTTATCGAACCAATGGCAAAAAGGCACAGATTCATTAAGTTACTGTTTTTCCTTTTCCTTTCTTATGGAATGTATTCATGTTCGCATCAATTGCCGGTATTTATTATTATTGGCGAAAATGCTTCGACTACAGAAATACTGACTGTAAATCACCTGAAACGGGATTTGGAATTGGTTTCAGGAAAAGGAGTTACTGTAATCGATCCCCAAAAGCCAATCCCCGATAAAGGCTTGTTTTACGTGGTCGGCACACAAGGTTCAAATTCAGTAATAACGGGTTTGATCAACAACAAAGTTCTTGTTTTAACTGAAAATTTTCCCGGTAAAAGAGGGGGTATTTGGGCGAAGGCGAGATTGGAAAAGGGGCAGGAAGCCATCATTCTTGCAGGCTCCGATATTCAGGGTGCACAATATGCCGTTTACGATTATAGCCAGGAAGTTCTGGGTATTGATGCTTTGGAATACTGGACAGGTAAATTGCCCGATCCCGGCAAACTTTTCGAACCCCATAATTTTTCGAACCGAATTATTGCCCCACCTGAAATACCTGTTCTCTGTTATTTCGAAAACGATGTGGATGAACTTGCCAACTTGAAAACCCCGTTGCTTGAATACGACTGGGAATCATATACCGAAATGATTGATGCGTTGGTCAGGTTGAAATACAATGCCATTCATTTGTTTGATATGTTGGGCAGGCCTGAGTTTTTTCAAAGGGAACCGTATCAAAAAATCAGGCCGGATTATGAGGTGCGCCTTTCTTATATTGACAGTTTAATAAATTATGCCCACGACATGGGAATGATGGTGGAAATTGACCTTTCACTGGGGTATAAAATAAAACCGATGGCACAGGATAAAGCCGATTGCTGGAAAAACAACAAGCAGGAATGGATTGCAGCCTGGAAATATTATTTCGAGGAAACACCAATCAGAAAAGCCGATATTTTCTCGTTGCGCCCCCGAAACCAGGTTTGGGACTGGGAATACAAAAGCTCGTGTGGCGAAAATAAAACCGAAGTTTTTAATGAAGTGTATAAA
>JBBQPP010000425.1:0-4209 GCA_038217255.1 Bacteroidales bacterium
CGGGGCCGGATTAAATCTTACTTTGTTCAATGTACTTGAACCAACAAAAATTATGGAAGGAATCAAACAGGTCTGGGCATCGCCTTATTCCGAGCGCAGTTTCCGTTGGAGGCAAAGTTATTTGCTGAATCCCGAAAATGTTTTTCCTTCGATTTTGGTTATTCCAAGCGTAAATGTCGATTATTCGGGAGTATTAATTACAAAGGGATTGAATTCGGGAGAAAATGAAAACCTTACGGTTGCGTTTAGCCGCGGTGCAGGTGGTGCTGTTGACGGGCAGGCTGCCGAAACTTATTTGCTAAAGTCGAACGGCGAAAATAAATTACTTGCTCCGTCAAGGGAACCATCGTATAATAGTCTTCCTTTAACGGGAGGAACAGGTAAGCGTACCACAAATTTTGATACACCCATTTTGAATGCCGGGAATTTGGAATCCATTAGAAAATTTGCCAATCAGGTTAAGCAAAAAATGAAAGAAACAAATGGAATGCAGGGACCTTACGACGTGGAACTTGGGTTTCAGAATAATAAACTCTGGCTTTTCCAGGTTCGCCCGTTTGTAGAAAATAAAAATGCAGCAAGTGCGCTTTATCTTGAGTCAATAACACCCGTTATTGATGGGCAAAAACAAGTTTCACTTACACAAAAATTGTAAATTATGAAAAGAAAACAGGATATTTTTAGTCAGAAACTTTCGTTCAAAAACTTCAAAATATCTCAATGGAAATTTAAATTTCTTGTTTTTATTTTAACGATGTTTTTTTTAGTTGAAAGTGCAGCAGCATACCCAATTGACGGCTATTTATTAACCGGAATCAGAAGATTGGTGCGCCTGCAAATGATATTGAAAGGTGAAATAAAAGATACCCAACCCGTTCCCGGAGCCCGAAAAAATATGGCTGATATTCGTTTGCAACTGGCAAACCAAAGAGGTGACAGCCTGTCAACTTTTCCAACTCCCGATCCCGGACTTCAGAAAAAGTTAAATGCCATGTTTCCCAATCTCGACGAAAGTTATTCGGTAACATTGATTGATATTACACCAGGGAAAAAACTACGATATGCCAGTCGTCAGGAAAAACGCGGTTTTCAGCCCGGGAGTGTTGGAAAGCTTGCAGTTGTTGCCGGATTGTTTACCGAGTTGCAACGCATTTATCCCGATTCGTTTGAAAAACGGCAACAATTGCTAAAAGATAAATCGGTGCGGGCGGGGCGATGGGCCATGACTGATGGGCATACCGTTCCGTTTTTTGACCCCGAAACCAAAGTTTTGATAAAACGAACCGTTAGAGAAGATGATGTTTTTACATTGTACGAATGGGCAGATCACATGCTGTCCGTGAGTAACAACGGTGCGGCGAGTGTAGTTTGGCGCGAGGTAATTTTAATGCGCCACTTCGGAAAAGCCTACCCCGGTTTAAATGAAACTCAGGCTAATGAATTCTTTAAAACATTTCCAAAAGATTCATTGCGAAAATTATCGAATATGGTGGTAAACGAACCATTGCAAGCTATTGGAATTACGCAGGAAGAGTGGCGTTTGGGTAGCATGTTTACACAAGGTGCAAAATCGTATATTCCCGGTGAGGGTGGCAGCATCGGCTCACCATATGGTTTAATGAAATATTTGGTGGCGCTTGAAAGGGGTAAAATTGTGGACAATAAATCGAGCCTCGAAATAAAACGATTGCTGTACATGACTGACCGCCGGATTCGCTACGGAACTTCTCCAAGATTGGTTAACGCAGCACTGTACTTCAAATCGGGGAGTTTGTATAAATGTAAACCTGAAGCAGGATTCGAATGTAAAAAATACTCCGGAAATGTTGAAAATTACATGAATTCGGTTGCCATTGTTGAGCATCCTGACGGAACTACTTATCTGGTTGCTTTAATGTCGAACGTATTGCGCAAAAACTCAAATATCGATCACCAGACTTTAGCTACCCGAATTGATGATATTGTTCGGAAATAAATTTTTATTCAGATAAAGCAAGAAATGCTTTTTCGGCAAAATCTTTTACTTTTTGATTGCGGTTGTTTCTGTATTTTTCAACAAGCGGAATGAACTCTTTTGAAGCTGAATGCGAGATTAAAAACAAAACTGCGAGTTTTATTCTAATATCATTTCCTTCCAAAAGCATGTTGTAGCATTCCATTTCGTTGGGGATATGAATATGTAAGTTATTTAGCGCCTCTTCCGAAATGGTTTCCAGGATGGTAGTTTCAAGAATAGGAATCAATACGCGTTTCAACTTGTTGTCCAGCAGATTATCAAGAAATTCAATGCTGCTGTTTCTGATATCAGGTTTTGTACTTTGAAAACTAAAGTAGGCTGAAAGAATCTCCTCGGTGTTGAATTTCAGTCCCAGTAATTTAAAAATGCGTTCCAGTCCCGAGTCGAGCCTTTTTTCCAAAAGATTAATCAGGCTTTTTCGCGCTTCTAAAAGTGCTGTATTCCCCTGATAATCAAGATTTGATTGGTTTATCTTTTCAAGTTTCGTTTGAAGATAAAGCACCGATAAAGTGTCCTGTATCAATTTGGCTTCATCCAGAATCCGGCGAATAACCATTTTTTTATCGAAATGGAGAAACGGAAATTTAACTTTTAAATTATTCAATGAATTCAATGCTTCCTGACGGGCAAGTGCATTTTCCGATTCGAGCATTTCAAAAAGAAAACCAACCGATTGCTGTGATGAGATATTTTCTGCAATTGAAGGAATTTTCAAATGAATTTCCTTGTAAGATTCATTATCAAGCAGGGGTTTCAAAAATGTCAGAATTTCAACTCCATATTGTATTAACGCGGTTTTTGCGGTAGCCGAAAATTGCGGTTTGCCAACAAACGAAATCAACGTGTCAATAAATTCAGGAGCCATGCTTAACCCAGCGGCTTTAATTGCGCGGTCAACAATTTCAGGATTTTCACTTTTTAACCCATCTTCAATAAAACCAAAATGCCCCGACATATAGCCTTTTCCAATTGCTTCAAGTAAAACCTGTGTTTTAAATACTACAAGTGCCGGGTCTCCTTCATTTTTAAGGTCATCAATTTTTTGTGCAATCAGGTATCTTAATTCATACTGTTTTTTAAGTTCCGGATTATTACGTACTTCTCCGGCTAAACTTATCAAAGCTGCTCCACTAACCTTATAGTCAGGATTTTCAAGAAACTGTTTCATTAGTTCCACGCTGTTTTCACGGTTGTGCTCGAGCAAATATTCAAATGCGCCAATCCTCACTTCCTGAACCGGATCAGTTATAAATGGAGATACTTTTTCGACAATCGGTTTCTGCCTGTAGAAATAGAGGTTTCGCAATGCCTCGGCACGAATGGTTCCATTGGGATTATCGAGCAGTTTTACGATTGGATTAAAAAGTTTCTCGTTTGGTTTTTCACGTGATTTTTGCAAAACCCATAAAATCTGCTTTTCATTACCGGATTCCAAAACCCTAATCAACCCGCTGATAACCGACTCGTTGGATAAATTTAGCGGTTTTGCATCTTTCGAACTGGCCACCTGTTTTATTTTTACCTGGAAAGATTTGATGTATTCTTTTCTGACATTCAATGCAAAATAAAACCAAATACCAATGGTAATAATAATCATCAAGCTGATATATGGTATCGAAAGTTGAAATGCGTTAATAATGAGAACAAGAATTATTCCCCCGATACCTGTGGCAACACTGTCAACAAAAACGTCAATAAAAGTTTTTGTTTTGTTTTTTATTTCAGCCGGAATGGGCAGCGCAAGCAGCTCAACCGCTGATTTGTTGATAGATTGTTTTAGACTGGCATCGGACATTTTTATTATGATTGCCGAAAACAAGGATGGTAAAAAGATAACCATAACTGCCCCAAAAAATACAGCTACCGGCAGAAAAAACAGGGAGGTTCCTATTCCAAAAACACCCACCACACGCCTTGTAATAAACAGTTGTATTATGAGTGATATGAGATTGAAATTGGAAAACCAAAAACCAAAAAAGGCTGTCAGTTCATCGGGATCCTGAATTTTGAGCGAAGCCAATGCGTTAAACTGGTAATCAACCAGGCGTGCAACAATTACACTGATACCAATAATTCCTGCAAGATAAGTCAGGTGTTTCGATTTTAAGATTAACCGGAATGGACTTTCTTCAATATGCTGAGTTTCTTTTTTTGAGATTTGAGGACTGGCTTTTCCGCTTATATTTTCGCGC
>JBBQPP010000426.1:0-4195 GCA_038217255.1 Bacteroidales bacterium
GCGAATATGGCTGGATTTGATTCTAAAAACAAATCTGAAAAAAGTTGTAAACTGGCAGTTTGTAGATAAAACGATGTATCTCCAAGCAATGGAAAGAAGTCCAATAAATGATTTGGAATTAAAAACTTTGCTTCAAGCAAATTTAACAGACGATACAAACAACCGCGAAATTATTATTAAAGGCATAGACCAATCTTATTATTACGAAGGTTATGAAAATGGGAATGATGATGAATCATAAATTTTGGATTAATTTTAAACCATTACAAGGCTTGAATTTTGGATACACGATGATTTAAGAGTTCAGGGCAATCCTGTAAGTTTAATGGTTTATACTAAAAGTAAAAATAACCGCGAATTTTATTAATTATCCCCTAATAGTACTTTCAATTGTTTTATTTGATTGATGTACAATATTTTGATATTATTGTGATAAAAAACCTCGTTTAAAACTAACTGCGAATATTAGCTGATATGACATTAATCATTGAAATTTATTTTAAAGAACCACTACCTTGAGCCACAAATTAAAAACAAATCATGGTTTGAGTTTTAAACGGCCCCTAGTACAAAATGGAAAAACTTGCATATTCGCGATTTATAGTTGTAAAAGATGATTTTTATGATGATCCTTTTCAGGTTTACAGGGAGGCTCAACTCGCTTCCTATTATGAACCAAAGTATTTTACAGGGTTCCGAAGCAGAGCAGTTTATCACGAACCTGGTGTAAGGCATAAGTTAGAGAAAATATTAGGAATTAAAATTGTCCGGTGGGATAAAGACCCTATTCAGGAAAATGGTGTGTTTTACCAGGCTTTTTCGAATGGAAAAAACAAAGAGGTTCCTGGCGTTCATTCTGATACTCCTTACAACGATATAACTGTTGTTATTTATCTAACACCGGACTTACCTTTCGATTGTGGAACCTCTTTATGGATGCATAAGAAGTCCCGACTCTGCGACCCTCCTACAGCTGCTGACGCAAGAAAATTCCAAATAAAATTAAATGATTTACGAGAACAGTTTGAAGTTGATTCGGGGAATAGAAAAAAATGGTTGGAGATTGACAGAATCGGCTACCGATTTAACCGCATGGTGGCGTATCCTTCGGGAATGCTGCACTCTGCCACAAATCATTACGGTGGAAGTATCAATGATGTAAGACTTTATCAGACATTTCGTATTGGGGTTAACTGGAAGAGTTTTAAGATGAAAAATAGTTAACGTAGTTTTTGAAATTAAATGTTGAAATATTTTAAAAGTAATTTTTGATACTTGTATAGATCCACCGGCTTTGTTTTTACTATTTGAACTAAAATATTTAACGCATCCGGGTCTTTAATTTTCATCGCTTGTGCCCAAAGTGATACTTCAATGAGGACCTGTTTTTCAGGAAAGGTATTGCCAACTTTCGTTTTTGTTTGTTTAAGAAACTGATTGATGCAATCATTCTGGGCATTCAATCTGTCACCATTATAATCAACCTGAATCATTCGTGATACTTTTTTAATGATATCGTAAATTCCGGTTGGGGTATTACGACCAAAATTCAAGGCCATATTACTTTCAGCGAATTTTAAGAGTGTTTTTTTGCTGGAGCGATATTGTAGATTCTTAGCCCTTTTTTTCATTTCCAAATCGGCAATTCTCAGTACATTTTTATCAATGGGTCGGAATCCAAATTTGTAATAAAACCAAAATACTCCTGTGTCAATTCCTTCCTTATTATCATATCCGATCTGATACGATTCTATCACAAAATAATCAACTTCAAACACCTGTTTATATACACGAAGGAGCTGACACATCAGGTATCCCGATTCACTTCCGCGGAAAGATTCAAAAATATTGATTCCGAAATTCGCTCGTCTTCCAAAAACCCATGCCCCACCATATGCAGCAGGAAACCCATTTTTAAATAAGGTGTATCCAACATAAGATTCTAAAGGCAGTTGCCTTTCTGCCTTTATCCCGTAAATTGCAATGGATATTCCACGTTCTAACTCAAAAAATCTAAATGAATTTTCATCCATAAATGTGACCGGGTCAGTTTCGCGATCGGTTAATACCATGGAGTTTTTGATGACTTGAACGATTTCCTTTTTTCTGTCTGCCGATAGTATTACCGGTTTTGGAATGAGGCTTTTCATTAAATCAAGATGGTCAAACTTTTTGAAAATGGAATCATGAAAATAGACCGTATCAACTTTTATCCTGTTAAATGCTCGTGATAACTTTTGACTTAATGGGTCCAATTCTATATAAACGCCCAATCCCTCATAAAAATGATCTTTTATAAAAGGTTTATCATTCAATTTGGCCAGTTCATTGATCAGAAATGGCAATTTATTTTTTTCGTTAACCAAAAGTACTTTAAATAAATCCTCATTGCTTAACCCTGCTGTTGTTTCGCTTTTTTCAAGAGATAATAAAGTAATTTTTAAAACTTCATTCAGGTCAAACAAAATGTTCTCTATTCTGTTAATGCTCATCGTACATTCAGGAGATTCAAGCAACCACGCCACAAAATCATGAGAAAAACAGGAAATGTATTTTGTAAAAGGGAGGCCCGAATTAATGTATTTTTGATTGTTACCTGCCTTCAACTTTTTAAATAATGCTGCAATTCTTAATTGCTCCTTTTCAGCAATATCCAAACACTTCATATCAGATGGAAAAGCACATAAATAAATTAAGATTTCATAATATTTGATTGTCTGTTTGGTTAAGTGGAGTTTTGCTGCAGAGAGATTTTTCAGGACAGCCAATCTTTTTTTATTTGTATCCTCATCAAAACCTGCTGACAGCTTCTTCAATACGTTCAAATTGCTGTCAAAGTTAACAGCTGAGTTAGTCGCTACCAATCCTGTTTTGGGGTTGCTCATAATTATTAATTTGCTGCTAAAAGAATGGGATTAGTTCACTTTTTTTTATAACCAATGTCTGTTGGATATCTTCCGTAATAATTCTGTTTTCGTATCCCACCTTCTTTAAAAGACTCCACAAAAGGGACTGTTGATTACCTTTTCCGGGCTTCGCACTATTTTTTGAAGAAGATTCTCGTAATAAAAATTCCGTTGCCATCCTTATCACCGGCATCCGATTCAACGCCACTGGTGATGTACGATACCTGCCAGCCTTTTTGAGTCATTTCATTCATTTTGGCTGCAATAATAGCGTCGTTGGAGGCGATGTTGCCGAAGTTGATTCCAGCCAATGAGTAAAAATTGAGGAGTTTTGTTTCTTTAAGATTATTGCTTGCATCTTTTAAATCGCCCCTTTTGACATCCCCATTGTTCGATTTTTTTCCATCACGTTCTGTCGTAACCTCGTCAATGTTTACTGATCCCTGGTTTTCGATGATCCGTGAACGACCCAATCCACCCGGAACGATAGATTCAACAATGGTGACTACCTTGTATTCCTGAGCCTGAGTTACGTTCCATCCGAATAAAATAAATGCCGAAATAATTAATCCTTTTTTCATAGTTTTAGTTGTTTGTTCTGCGAAAGTATAATAAAATTTCTTTACTATTTGGTGCTATTTTTCCAAACCACGAATATCGGTTAGGCTATAAAAAGAAAATTATTTCTGTCAGATATAAACAATCTATTTTTTCCGATTAGTGTTTGGGGAGCAAATTGATCGATAACGTAAACGAAACCCGGCTTTTGGCAAACGTGTGTTTGCGTTCGGCTTAAACTGTTAAATCATTTTTACAAAGTTGTCTTCAAGTTTCACATTGAAATTTATTTCAGCTTTTAAAGCTTTGAATACTTTTAATATAGTGTCGATAGTTGCGCTGTTGGTACTACTTTCAAGTTTGGATATTTGGGCCTTCTGAACGCCTACCAATTTGCCCAGTTGTTCCTGAGTCAAATGACGTTCTTGTCGTGCTGTTTTAATCATTTTTCCTAATATATCCATACGAAGTTCATATTCGTACTCATCACGGTCTGCAGTTCCTAACTTTCCGATATACTTGTTTTTCATTTCGGACAGCGAATGCGTTTTTATTTTTTTAGTTGCCATTCGATTATTTATTTTTCTTGTTATTAAAATAGTTGGTTCTTAATCTCAGTGCCCTTACAATTTCATTTGCTGGAACTTTGTCCTCCTTTTTAATGAAACTATGAGTTGAAATAACTAATGTTTCAGTTTTGCCTGTCTTATCCCAAAATGCAAGAAGCCTGA
>JBBQPP010000427.1:0-4186 GCA_038217255.1 Bacteroidales bacterium
CATTCAGTAAACAAAAAATAATTCAATACGTGCTGATGACAGTAATGATAACTGTTCCACTCTTTTTTTCGATTACGAAAAAGGGGAAAACTGACATTGATTTTGGATATGCCAGCTATTTGCCGCTTCACAAAGAAATGGTTGTTTTTTGCGAACAACAAAACTGGTACGACAAAAAATTCGCAGCAGAGTTTAATATGGTTTTGGCAATGCGCGACCCATTTACTGGTTATCACATTTCTTCCAAAGGATTCAAAACAACTCATCTCCCTAACCTCGAAAATATTGACATCGTGATTTTGGATTCAACCGGAGAGTGGACAAAATTGCCGGAAAATCTGAAGGACAAATTCAGTTTAATAAAACGGTTTGAAAACAAAAATGACTGGGGTGAAATTTATATTAGAAAATGATTTTCGATCTAATGCCTTATTCTACTTTGCAGGCTGAATTAAGTTGCCGTTTCTTGGCGTTTGAATTGGATAATAACCGGCAATCGTTTTTAAAATAATTCCTATTGTTCTAATTGAAGCAAATCCTGCGCCCACTCTGGTTCATACGTTCGGGAAGCGACTACTATTATTTTGCTGTTTTCCTTTAACAGATTCATAATTTTTATTACATCGGGATAAAGTCGAATCCAGTTACCTGATTGGTCAAACAATTTATTATTTTTCCATAAATATGGAGGATTCGTTGCATCGCACCAGGTTTCGCCAGCATTCCAAAGTGTAAAATCCAAATCGAAAACAAACAGTTTCATCGGAGAAGTGTAATTTCAATTAAATGCCTAATATATGCCGTTTTAATGGAAAATTCAAAACAAGTGATAAGTCAGGTAAACTCGTTGCAGTAATACAAAAGCACCAAATTTCATTTAAATTGAGAAAAATGAGTTCAATTATGAAATTCCTGAAACAAAAAAAATCCCGGATGAATAAACCGGGACTTTTTCAACATTATTATTTTTTTGAATTATTATTTCGAATAAACGTAATTCAGGTTTTCATCCAATGGGGTCATATTTGGCATCAATAAATGCACTAATCCCAAAATTATTAAGTACGATGCACCGGCAACAAGGAATGCCCAGAAAAATCCTGTATTTCCTGCATTATCAAGTACTGACCCAAGAATGACATTGCTTACAATTCCAGCCACTGCACCAACCATTCCTCCAATTCCAACAACCGAAGCGGTTGCTTTTTTGGGGAATACATCGGACGCCAATGTGAATATATTTGCTGACCATGCCTGATGACCTGCTGCACCGAGTCCAATTAAAAACACGGCCAACCATTTGCTTTCTGTTACGGCAACAAACGCAACCGGCAGAATAATCAAAGCACATATCAGCAAAGTAATTTTTCTTGCTTTATTAATCGACCAACCTTTTTTAATAAAAGCACCAGATAACCAACCTCCCATTATACTTCCGCTATCCGCAATCAGATAAATCACCAAAAATGGAAGCCCCATTTCTTTAATTTTTACACCGTGTTTTTCTGCAAGGAAAATTGCTCCCCAAAACAGATAAAACCACCAAACCGCATCGGTAACCTTTGCCAGCGAAAAAGCCCAGGTTTCTTTTTTGGGCAGCACCGCCGCCCAGGGAAGTTTATCAACATTTTCAACTACCGAATCGCTGTTAATATATTCCAGTTCGTCTTTTGATAATTTTGGATGATCTTCCGGTTTTTTATAAGTTTTCCACCACATAAATACCCAAATGGCACTTAAAGCTCCGGTGATTAGAAACGGAATCCGCCAGTGCAACAACTCTCCTTCACCTTTGGCACCGCCGCTCCAATATACAATCGCCCCAACTACAAAAGGTGCGGCAATTGCGCCAATACTTGTTGCAGCATTAAAAATTCCGGTTGCAAATGCCCTGTCTTTTTTGGGGAACCATTCTGCAGTTGTTTTAATCGCAGCCGGAAAGTTACCCGACTCGCCATAACCAAGTCCAAAGCGGGCTAAAAGAAACCCTATAAAACTATAACCACGACCGATTGTTGCATGCATCATTCCAAAGAAACTCCACAAACCAATGGATAAAATATAACCTTTCTTGGTTCCCAATCTGTCAATAATTCCACCCATTGTCAGCAGCCCAATAGCATAGGCAATCTGAAAAGAAATAAGAATGTTTGCATAATCCTGGTTGTCCCACCCGAACCATATTTTTAAGTCGGGCGCTAACACTGCCATTATACTCCTGTCGAAGTAGTTGATGGAAGTTGCTAAAAATAATAAAGCAAGTATCCGATACCGATAGTTGCCAATTGGTGTTTTTATTACTGCCATAAAATGTTAGGTTTTGATATTAATAATTATGAATTTACTTTTTTATTGATTCAGTTTCAAAATAATTTTTCGTAATGTAGTTATATTTTGTGTTTTCAAAAATTTTTTAAAAAAGAAATTTAATTTATTTGAGTTGATGAACAATCAAAGATTTACTCTTTTCATTTTAGGTATCATCACTTTAAACATCAGGATCCAAGCTAAAAGATAAGCCAATCCACAAACAAAAAACATTACATAATAACCAATTTTTATATCTCCTGCTGCTTTAAAGTGGTCAAGAACAAAACCGGCAAATTTTGCAATTAACATACCACCAAGTGCTCCTGCCATTCCACCAATCCCGGTAACCGAACTGACAGCTTTCTTGGGAAACATATCAGAAACTGTTGTAAAAATATTTGCTGACCATGCCTGGTGGGCAGCCATACCTACTCCGATGATAAAAACAGCATACCACATACTGTATTGACCTAAAGCTTGTGAAAATAAAATTGGTATTGGGAAAAAGGCATAAATTAACATAGAAGTTTTGCGCGCTTTGACAACACTCCAACCCCTTTTTATAAAATTCATTGGAATCAAACCTCCATAAATACTGCCAACAGTCGCCAGGGTATAAACTACCGCCAGTGGTAAAGTAACCTGCATACCCTCTAAATGATATTCAGCTTTTAAAAATGCAGGTAACCAAAAAAGAAAGAACCACCAAACAGGATCTGTAAGAAACTTACCGACAAAAAATGCCCAGGTTTGTTTAAATTTCAACAATTTAATCCATGGAACTTTAATCAGAATTTCCTCTGCGTCTCGTTTTTCATCTTCATCGCTATGAATGTAATCAAATTCAGCTTTTAAAAGTTTCTTATGTTTAGCAGGAGTTTCATATATCAACAACCAAAAAACCAACCAGATTAAACCGATTGCCCCAGTTATTATAAATGCTTCCTGCCATCCCCATGTTACCACAATCCATGGCACAACCACCGGAGCCAGGATTGCGCCAACATTTGTGCCCGAATTAAATATGCCCGTTGCAAGTGCCCGTTCTTTTTTAGGAAACCACTCAGCAACCGTTTTAACTGCTGCCGGAAAATTCCCCGATTCGCTGACACCAAGAAGTCCCCGCCATACAGAAAATCCCAATGTACTCTTTGCCGTTGCATGCAAAATTGCTGCAATACTCCAAAAAAACAACGACAGGGCATATCCAAGTTTTGTACCTATCTTATCAATTATATAACTTACGCCTAACATGCTAAATGCATAACACATCTGAAAAACAAAAATTATATTTGCATAATCGGTTTCCGTCCAGTTAAATTCTACCTCAAGATATGGTTTCAGTAAACCTATTACCTGCCGGTCTAGGTAATTTACTGTGGTTGCGAAAAATACCAGTGAAAGAATTGTCCAGCGATATTTTCCAATTTTTTGGTTTAGTTTATTCATTGGTTTGGATTTGGATTTGGATTTAGTGTTGATATTTCCTGATTATCGCCAGTGCCTCAGAACATTTCTCCGTAATAAAACCGTAATTTTTCTTATCCAAAACTTCCTTGGGAAATAATTGCGAACCCATTCCTACACAAGTTGCTCCGGCCTTAAACCATGCCATCAAATTTTCTTCTGAAGGAGTAACTCCTCCCGTTGGCATTATACTGGTCCAGGGCATGGGACCTAAAACAGCCTTAACAAATTCGGGCCCACCTACCTGCATGCCCGGGAAAATTTTCACCACTTCAGCACCAAGTTCGTGGGCGCGGCCTATTTCTGTAACCGATCCACAACCGGGACTCCAGGAAACTTTCCGTTTGTTGCAAACTCGTGCTGTACCTTCGTCAATTACCGGGGAAACGATAAAATTAGCGCCAAGCGC
>JBBQPP010000428.1:0-4184 GCA_038217255.1 Bacteroidales bacterium
TTGTGCTAACCCAAGTTTTATGGATTGGTTCATTACCGAACCAACAGCTTTTTGCGCTTTGTAGTCGCCAAAACTGAGACACGTTCCAAACCCTGAATACGAATTATTTTTATAAGAATATTTATATTGAACAAACAAATAGTGCTTTTTAAAATGTTTGATATAAGCGATATTGCTCCCAAACACATTTTTGTAAAAATTTTCATTGCTGCTTGCAAAAATAGCTCCCAATTCAAGTGATTGGAAAAAAAACATGGGAACATGTAAATAACAAAATTATGCCGAAGTAAAAATGTTTGAGTTTCATAAAAATAGTTTTAGGTTTTGATAACAAGAATTTGGTTTTTTGATAAGACAACAAATTTTAATTAAATAAAAGCCAAAATCCACTTCAAAATTACGAGCGATAATATTATCCAACGCCGTGGCTTTGCAGTCATCCGCTCAACTGTTTGAACAGAATCCAATGTTTTTAGAAATGGTTAAAAAACGTAGTTTTTCGATTATTGTATAGCATACATTTGGTTAACGCTACAACCGAGTATCGGTTGGATTTTCTAAACAAAGAATATTCAACATTATGATCATGCAACAGCAAAACTCCAACCTTCTCTCACTCGTTCTTTGAACTTTGAACTTTGAACCCGGAACTTTGAACTTTTAACTTTCTACTTACTTCCCTATTTTTGCCCCAAATTTAAAACGTATTAATAAAAGTTTTAACTTTAATCGTTCAAAACAAAAAAAATGAAAGAGCTTACACTTAAAATACCAGAAAACAAATATCAATTTATAATGGAACTTCTTAAAAGTTTCGATTACATAAAAATTGAGAGTGAGGATATTTATATACCAGAAGAACACAAAGATATTGTCAGAAAACGAATTGAAGCAAGTAAAAATGATCCCTCAAGATTGTTGGATTGGGATAAAGTAAAAAGTGAAATAAAACTTTAAATGCCCCAAAATTTCACTTTAAATATTGAACCCGAAGCTGTTCAAGACATTCAAGAAGCTGTTGATTATTACAAGGCAATAAATCAAAAACTTGTGGTTCGATTTTTTCAAACAATCAACAAACAGTTTTCAACTCTTCAGAAAAACCATTCTTCTTTTGCAATTAGGTACGATAATATTCGATGCCTGCCCTTAAAAAAGTTCCCGTATATGATTCATTATTCGGTTTTGTTAGAAGAAAAAAAAGTGAGTATAAAAGCTGTTTTTTGCACTCATCAAAATCCTGAAAACTGGCACAAAAGGAACAAACAATAATCTTTCTTAGTTCCATTTAATAATTCTAACCTTCAAACTAAATCTTGTTTGTTATTTTTGCACCGAATTTTATACGTTACAATGCAAAAATTTTATCCTGAAAATTTTGAATCGAAGATTGGTTTCGACCGCATTCGTGAAATGCTGCACGAAAAATGCCTGAGCAACATGGGTTTAGAATGGGTTGACGAAATGCAATTTCAGCAAAATTTTGAAATCATTGAAACCCAATTGGGTGAGGTGGATGAATTTTGCAGAATTGTCCGCGAATTCGATAATTTCCCTTCGAGCCATTTTTATGATTTACGGGAAGCATTGAAAAAAATCAGGATTGAAGGCCGGTTTCTGGAAGCTACGGAACTTTTCGATTTAAAACGCTCGCTGGAATCAGTGCGGGCAATTGTTTTCTTTTTTAATAAACAAGAGGAAGAGGTTTTTCCACGACTGAAAAAGAAAACTGCCGGTGTTCAGGTTTTCCCCTACATTTACGACCGCATTGACAGTATTGTGAATAAATTCGGGAAAATACGCGACAATGCAACACCAGCGCTGGCGCAAATCCGAAAAGACATTCTTACACTCCAATCAAACATTTCGAAACGATTGCATTCCATTTTAAAACAGGCGCAAAAAGATGGGTTGGTAGAAGAAGATGCAACTGTTTCCATCCGCGACGGTCGGGCGGTAATTCCAATTTCGGCAGGCAACAAACGCAAATTAAAGGGAATTATTTACGATGAATCGTCAACCGGAAAAACTTCGTATGTTGAACCCAACGAAATTGTTGAAATGAACAATGAAATCCGTGAATTGGAATATGCTGAAAGGCGCGAGATTGTTAGGATTCTTACCACTTTCTCAAATGACATCCGCCCCTATTTGGATGATTTGTTTTACTCCTACGATTTTCTGGGCGAAATTGATTTTATCCGTTCAAAAGCGTTGCTGGCTATTGAGTTTGGTGCAATAAAACCTGAGTTTGCTGCAAACCCAATAATCGATTGGCAACTGGCTATCCACCCGCTTTTAATGAAAACTTTGAAAAGGGAGAAACGCAAAATCGTGCCGTTAAATATACAGCTCACTTCAGAAAAACATATTTTATTGATTTCGGGACCAAATGCAGGTGGAAAATCGGTTTGTTTGAAAACAGTTGGATTGTTGCAATATATGCTTCAAAGCGGACTTCTTATCCCGATTAGTGAAGGAAGCAGAACCGGTATTTTTAGTCAGATTTTTATTGATATTGGTGATGAACAGTCGCTTGAAAACGATTTGAGCACCTACAGTTCGCATTTGATGAACATGAAACATTTCGTAAAAAACAGCGATGAAAATACCTTGATTTTAATCGACGAATTTGGCACCGGAACCGAACCGTTGCTGGGCGGTGCAATTGCCGAATCGATTCTTGACAAGCTAAACCAAATGCGCACTTTTGGCGTAATTACAACGCACTACACCAACCTGAAACATTTTGCATCTTCTGCCGATGGAATTGAAAACGGGGCAATGTTGTATGATTCGCAAAACATGAACCCCCTGTTTCAACTTGAAATTGGGAAACCAGGCAGTTCTTTTGCTTTCGAAATAGCCAGAAAAATTGGCTTGCCCGAAGATATTTTAGCCAATGCAACGGAGAAAATCGGAAAAGATCACATTGACTTCGATAGGAATCTGCGTCAAATAAACCGCGACAAACGTTATTGGGAAGGCAAGCGCGAAAAAATAAGGAAGGTTGAAAAGATGCTCGATGAAATGGCTGCCAACTATGAATCTGAATTAAAAGAAACCCAGAAGCAGCGGAAAGAAATTATGAAAAAGGCCAAAGAAGATGCCGAAATTTTACTTTCAGGGGTAAATAAAAAGATTGAAAACACTATTCATGAAATCAAAAAAGAGCAAGCCGAAAAAGAAAAAACAAAACAAGCCCGTGAAAAACTGGTTTTGCTGAAAAATGAAATAGTAGAAAAAACCACTTCCGATGACAGCTTAATCGACCGAAAAATAAAAAAGCTGCACGAACGCGAAAAAGCCCGCAACCAGCGCCGACCGGAAAAATCAAAGCCAGTTGTTGCGAAACCCGGGTTGGAAGAAGAACCCGAACTGCAACCCGGTGATAAAGTGCGGATTATCGGGCAAAACACGGTTGGCGACCTCATCGAAATAAATAAAAAAAATGCAGTAATCGCTTTTGGACAACTCATTACAACCCTCCCTGCCGACCAAATTGAACGATTGAGTAACAACGAAGCTAAACGTGTTGAGAAAAATCGAAGTACAGGTAAATCGCGGTTACTGTCAGGTTTGTCGGAAAAAAGACTCACATTCAAATCAGAAATCGACATCCGCGGAAAACGGGCGGAGGAAGCCATTTCAATCATCCAGGAATTTGTTGATGAAGCGATAATGTTTGATGTTAATCAGCTCCGGATTTTACATGGAAAAGGAAACGGTATTTTAAAAGAAATAATTCGTAATTATCTCAAAACTGAACCGATGGTAAGCTCATTTAAAGACGAACATGTTGATTTTGGCGGGGCAGGGATAACAGTGATCAATTTAGAGTAATTCAATTACTATCCATTATTGTTTGCCAACCTTTTCGGCTATTACATATTCAATAATTCTTTTCTTTGGATTGAAAGGTGCCAACTCATTTAATCCCAGCGAATTTACTGCAATTTTAATAATTTCATCATCTGAAATACTTGCTGATCTTTGCTGTTTTTGAAGAAAATAATTACCAGCATCCAACATTGCTTGTAACGGAATCAATCCCACCAACTCAGAACCGGTTACATTTATCCCGCGCAATTGAGCTTTTTCACAAACTTCCTCAAAAGCAATATGTACAGATGTAACAGAAATATCAGTCAAATTCAATGAAACCTGTGCAATTCCATATTCTT
>JBBQPP010000429.1:0-4183 GCA_038217255.1 Bacteroidales bacterium
ACTTTTAATGGGAGCTTGTATCAACCTGAAACCTAATTTGTATAAAGGGGTCATTGCAGCCGTTCCGTTTGTTGATGTGGTAACTACAATGCTGGATGAAACTATTCCTTTAACTACCGGGGAATTTGACGAGTGGGGCAATCCGAAAGAAGAAAAGTATTACTATTACATGAAATCATATTCTCCTTATGACAATGTTGAAGCAAAAAATTATCCGGCCTTAATTGTTACTACCGGTTTGCATGACTCTCAAGTTCAGTATTTTGAGCCGGCAAAATGGGTTGCTAAACTCCGTGATATGAAAACTGATAAAAACCCATTAATTTTTCATATTAATATGGATTATGGACATGGCGGAGCATCTGGCCGATTTGAATGGATAAGGGAAACTGCACTTGAATATGCTTTTATTTTGGATCAACTTGGGTTAAATAATTGATTTATAGGATGATGAGAGTTTGGGGTAGATAGTATAAATCTAAGAGATTTGGAGCGAAAAATAATCCTCATTAGGAATTACTAATTACAGGTTTGTAAGATTATTCTGCTATTTCAAAGCAATATGTTTTTGAATTCTTGCGATTTCTATCAATTTGGCAATGTCCCCTGTGCGTATTGATTGTCCCATTTAGAGAATATTTTGCTTTTAACTATTGAAATCACTTCAAAGTGTTTGATGCTTTTAAAGCCCACATTTTCATTGAGATGTGAATGATTTTATGGAAATATCAACTTAAAATATTCTAATAAATTCTAATATTTATAAAAGATGAAATTGGAAAATTCAATTATAATTCGGAACTTGCGGGCATCAAATGAGGAAGTTTTTTTACAGGCAATTTTTTCAATTTAAGAAAACAATTTTAAATATGTCTTTAATTCCTTAGCAAAGTAGTCATTCTGTGTGAGTGACAATGGGGAACCCTTAACTTATTATTTCAACAAAACAAATTTCTGAACATAGTGGAAATGCGTACAAGGGTATAAATCAGTTAATTGGAATTCGTTTAATTTCTAATAAATAAATGGAAAAATTCTAAGAGCTGTTTGTGTTCGATTATTGATTTGATAATTAGGATTGCATAAATATATTTACTTTTTAATATCAAGGAAATGCTTAAAAGAAGGTTTAAAAAATCTGAAATACAAAAAGTTTTACAAGAATATAAAGACGGTAAAACCATACAAGATATAATAAAAGAGTATGGTATTAGTCAGGCTACATTTTACAATTGGAAAGCAAAATACAGTGGTACATCCGCAAATGACAGTCTTTATTTAATCAAGCTTAAAGAAGAGAATGACAGATTGAAAAGGATGTATGCAGATTTAAGCCTTGAAAATTTAATGCTGAAATGGCAACTTGAAAAACGTGAATAAGTTTTGTTGACTAAACAAGGTGACTAACTAGTTAATAATGTAGAGTTGAAAAATTTATATTTATAAATCCAAAAACACTTTTTAAATAAACAGCATATGAAAATAGCTATTTTACAAATTGAGCAACTAAGGAATTTCATTTCAGAAATTACCTTTACTGACCTTGAAAAAATAAAAGAAGATACGCTTATTTTCGAAGAGGGGATATTTGACTCATTAGGTTTTCTTTCCTTGATCAGTTTCTTAGACGAAGAATTTGGGATCGAAGTGGGAAACGATGAATTGAGCGAAGAAAATTTCGAATCTATAAACGCCATTGTGGCATTTATTGCCAAAAAGAAAAACCTTCAATAAGCAAAATTATGTGCGGTATTGCAGGTTACTTCGATAAAACTGAAAAAGCCAAAACTGTTGTTTTAAACAGAATGCTAACGCGCATCAATCACAGAGGTCCTGATGAATGCGGTATTTACATAAACGACAATATAGGTTTTGGCAGTGTACGGTTGAGTATTATCGATATCGCAGGTGGTCATCAGCCAATGCCAAATGAGGATTTAACTTTGTGGATTGTTTTCAATGGAGAGATTTTTAATTACATTGAACTACGACAAGAACTCGAAGAAAAAGGGCATAAATTCAGGACACAAAGTGACACAGAAGTTATTGTGCATTTATATAAGGAATACGGAGAAGATTGCCTAACAAAATTGAATGGACAATTTGTGTTTTCAATTTGGGATAAAAGCAATCGGGAACTTTTTTTAGCCAGAGATAGAGTTGGAATCAGGCCTTTGTATTATTATCACACTCCCGATTTATTTGTTTACGGTTCGGAAATTAAGGCAATTTTTGAGCATGAAAAAGTTAACCGAGAACTGTCGGAAGAAGGTATTTCCGAAATATTTACTTTTTGGACTACAATATCCCCGAACACGGTATTTAGAGGTGTGAAAGAATGTCCTCCAGGACACTTTATTAAATTTAAAAACAATCAAATAACAATTAAAAGATATTGGGAACTGAGTTTTGCTACTAAAGACAATTATTTTCAGGGAACATTTCAGGAGGCAATTACAAAGTTTGATGAACTTTTTCAAGATTCAATAAGGATACGTTTACGGGCTGATGTGCCTGTTGCTGCATATCTTAGCGGTGGACTTGACTCAAGTATTACTACCTCTTACATTAAAAAAATAGAACCAAAAATATTACAAACATTCTCTGTAGGTTTTACCGAAAAAGAGTTTGATGAATCATACTATCAGAATATTGCATCAGATTACTTTGAAACAAAACATGTTAGTCACACTTGTTCTACAAGGGAAGTTGCAGAAAATTTTCCACAGGTAGTTTGGCATTGCGAAATGCCGCTTTTACGGACATCACCTTCGCCTATGTTTAGCTTATCGAAAAAAGTGAGGGAGAATAATATAAAGGTTGTAATTACAGGCGAAGGCGCTGATGAATTATTGGCGGGTTACAATATTTTCAAAGAAAACAAGATTAGGCGTTTTTGGGCAAAAGACCCGAAATCGAGGATTCGTCCGTTGTTGCTTAAAAAACTTTATCCTTATATAACTGCGTTGCAAAATGCAAATCCAAATGCGCTTAAAATGTTCTTTGGGTACAAATTAAGCGAAACGGATTCGCCCATTTATTCACATTTATTGAGATGGAAAAACTCTTCAAATATTAAAAACCATTTCAGCAAATCAACCCAGGAAAAACTCTCGGACTTTGATCCGTACAAACACTTATTGGCAAACCTAAGCGGACAAATGGATAATATGGATCCATTGGCAAAAGCCCAATATATCGAAATGGTAGTTTTTTTATCCGGTTATTTGTTGTCATCTCAAGGAGACCGAATGGGAATGGCTAATTCAGTGGAAGGCAGATATCCTTTTCTTGATCATCGCATTATCGAGTTTTGTGCTTCATTACCACCAGATTATAAACTAAAAGGGTTAAACGAAAAAGTACTGTTGAAAAAAATGATGAAAGGAAAATTGCCGGAAGAAATACTGAACCGTCCGAAACAGGCATACAGGGCACCAATATTAAGCAGTTTCCTTGGAAGCGATGCTCCTGAGTTTGTAATGGACTTGCTTTCAAGTGATTCTTTGTTGGAAGTAGGTATTTTCAACCCAGACTCAGTTACTAAACTATTGGCTAAAATGAATTCTGGAAAAGCATATTCTGAAATAGATAATATGGCACTTACCGCCATTATCTCAACTCAACTGATTTACAAACAGTTTATTAAAGAATTCAAATATCTTGATAAAAGTGAATTGATACATTATACACCACAAACTGAAGAAAATTATAATTGATAAAAGATGGATTTGAAACCAACATTCTCTAAAGATATTTTAAAAATTAGCGATATCGAATCTACCGTTAATACCATTTGCAATAACCTTAAAAACGATATCCAAAGCGTATTGAGAAGAAAAGGCGGTATTATTGGTATTAGTGGAGGAATAGATTCTTCGGTAACTTTAGCACTTGCGGTAAGAGCGATAGGATCCGATAAAATAAAATGTCTAATGTTGCCCGAAAAGGATTCAAGTCCTGATAGTTTAGAACTTGCAAAAAAGTTGGCAGATAAATTTCTAGTTCAATATGAAATTGAAGAAATCTCGGGCGCACTTCAAGGATTGAATTGCTATGGGAGACGAGATGAAGCGGTTAAAAAAGTTTTTCCGGAATACGATCCCCAAAGTTATAAATTCAAAATTGGGATAACGCCGAATCCATTGAATCCAAACTTACCCGCCATTTTTAACGCGACAAT
>JBBQPP010000430.1:0-4175 GCA_038217255.1 Bacteroidales bacterium
AAACGGACATGTTGGCGTGCTTGGCACTTCGGGAACTGTAGCTTCCGAATCTTATCCCATCGAGCTGCAAAAATGGTCGGGCGGGAAAGTGGTTTCCATAGTGCAGGAAGCTTGCCCCATGTGGGTTTCCATTGTTGAAAACAACGAAATAGGCACTCAGGGCGCGGATTATTTTATAAAGAAGAACATCGAAAACATACTTCAAAAAGATAAAGATTTGGATACGCTTGTTTTGGGCTGCACCCATTATCCTTTGTTGATTGATTCAATTCAGAAATATGTACCCAAAAACATAAGCATTTTACAGCAAGGCGAAATCACTGCCGAAAAGCTATTGGACTATCTGAAACGCCACCCTGAAATCGAAAACAAACTATCGAAAAATGCTATGCTCCAATTCCAAACCACCGAATCTGCCGAAAATTTTAACGGGAAAGCAGCGGTTTTTATGGGACACAAAGTGGAGGCGGAGCATGTGCATTTGTAAAAACGTTACTCAGAATTCAAAATGCAAACAGAATTAAAGACAATAAAATTTAAGAATCGGATAGTTTTTCAAAAAATACGATTGCCCTATTTTTCAGATAGGCTGCCAAAAGAATATTATGAAAATGAAGCTTGCTTTATTTTCGTTAATCAGGGATCATTTCCCGTCAGGGAACCTATTGAGGTGCTTGATTTAGACAAAAAAACGGCCTTGCCTGGAAAGTGTGTATCAACTACTTTTATGAAACCAATGAGAAGCAACGCCAGACAGGTGAATTCATTGAAGTGATTGGTATTCTGCTCTATCCGGATATTATTGGAGAATGATTATAAACGTATTTCCGGATTGTATCCTAATCCATTTGCTGAAATGCGACACAGCGCGGCAGGTTAATCTAAATATTAATATTTTAAGATTTAATTGGTTTATTTTTTGGAATTTAACACTGAAACTAAACTGAAACATATATTTTCGCGGGCTGCCTGATTGCGGATTTTGTATTGTCCCTTATTCCCGGGGAGGCTTTTTGCCGGGATAAGACATTTTAAAAGAATATGCAGAGACATATGTTGATTCAGGGAGAGATAAGAAGCGTGTACCGCAATTTAATTTAATGAGGAGAGGAAAATGCTGAGTTCGGTTTTTTTATACCAAATGGGCTTTTTTTTAACAGTTGTCCCATTTGCATCAGTTCTTTACGGAGTAACAAAAGGAAGATTTAACTTCCGGATTATACACGAAAGAATTCGTTTTACAAATCTTCCACAATCGTTTAAAGGATTAAAGATTATTCATATATCGGATATGCACCTGGGCAGTTTCAGGAGAAAATACGGGCAAATTGCCAAAGCCGTAGAAATGATTAATGAGCAGAAACCCGATTTGATTCTTTTTACCGGTGATTTGGTAAACAACTTTGCTGAAGAAACAGATGGCTGGGCGCCTGTTTTGGCTAAAATGCAAGCCAGACTTGGTAAATATTCCGTTTTGGGCAATCATGATTACGGCGATTATTCCGAATGGAATTCACCTGAAGAGAAAGATAAAAATCTGTCTGCCATTAAAAATTTTCACAAAAAGATTGGTTTTCGATTATTGCTTAACGAATCAGAAACCCTTACCATTAATAACGAAGAAATTGCTTTGGTCGGAGTCGAAAATTGGGGCAACCCTCCTTTTCCCCAACATGGCGATTTAAAGAAAGCTTGTGGGAAAGTAAATCCAAAGCTGTTGAAAATATTAATGAGCCACGATCCTTCGCATTGGGATGCAGAGGTGATAACAAGCACTGATATCGACATTACTTTTTCGGGTCATACCCATGGAATGCAGTTTGGAATAGAACGAGCGGGCATCAAATGGAGTCCGATACAATACAAGTACCCTCGTTGGGGCGGACTGTATCGCATGAATAACCAATATTTATATGTAAACAGGGGATTTGGCTATCATGGCTTTCCAGGCAGAATTGGTATGCCACCGGAAATTACGGTCGTGGAACTGGTATAAATTCAATCCAACTTCTCCCTCGCTGGCGCCGATTCGCTAAAGCGTGATCCCTTTGGGCAATCGGTGCTGTTCAGAACATACCATTCGTAATTCTTACCTGTCTTTTAATGGGCGGGAAAATGAACACCCGTAATCTGTTCACATAGTTTCAGAAATTTCTCCTGCACACCGGCATCGGCAGCCTCGGGTAAATGCCGTTTTTGTTTTTTGTGGTAAAAATATCCGCCACTGACTTTTGCCTCGTCGTCGTCGCTCCCTGCAAGCCAGGCTTGTGTTTCATAGCCTTTCTGAAGGTTGCCGGGTGCACCGTGGCCGCCCATCTTTGTGGGCACCCAGCCCGGGTCAACTGCGTTGGCATACACGTCCTGCCATTTGCGGGCCACAGCCATACTTAATATTATGTCGTGCAGCTTGGAATCGGAGTAACTTACACGGCCGGCTTCCATATTTTTGAGGCTCGGGTCACCGCTTAAGTGCATTCCGGAGCTGAGGTAAACCAGGCGTTTCGGCTTTTGAATCAGGCACGTCAGAATGTACGGGGCAACTGTGTTTACTGCAAAAATCAAATCATTTGATACCTGGTAAACCCCGGCATTATGGATAATGGCATCGAATCGGCCCAAAGCGTTCACTTCTTCGGCTAATTGTTTCGTCTCTTCCATATTCGCCAGATCCGCTGTCAGAACATTTACTGCACCGGGTACTTTTTTTAACGCCTCTTGTCCACGCTTTGCATTCCGAGCATGCAGCACAACCTGATGTCCCTCACTAACCAATGAATTAGCCGCCATATGTCCCAACCCATCAGATGAACCTGTAATAAATATTCTTGCCATAATTTTATGTTATTTGTTCTTGTCTTTCTACTATTTGTAACAAAGTAAAGCCTGTGAGTGTTCCCGGAAAAATGAAGACTGAATAGATTTTGAAATTTAATTTTTTGAATTAGGCACTTTGTGGATATGTTCAATAATCTTAGAATGGGGTTAAAAACACTTAAATATTTACAACATTTTCGAACCACAAATAATGTGTAGAACGATTTCTCTCTCCAATCAAGGTGAAGTCCGGCATCAGCCAGGTGGGGGTTTATTGATTATTGTTGCAACCCATAAAAAAATTCACCCGGTGACTCCAAGTCACCGGGTGAATAACTGTTCTGATACAATTCATTGCATGACCTGTGGAGTCATACCCTGAATATGCAATTGCCACCGGGTTTTTATTCTACGGGTTCCGGTTTTTTCTTCCGCCCTTTCACCGTTTGGTTGGTTTCGGCAATAATATTGGAAATGGTATCGGCAAAAACCAAGTACATTTCGGGTTTTACTTGTTGCATGGCGCGCAAATAAACCACAAGCTTGTCGTTAATGACGGACACAACCTCTTTTTTGAGTTGAGTGGCGTTTACGAGTGTCCCTTCAATCGCTTTTTCCCTTTCCCATGTTACACGGGTTGTTTCAAAATCGACCTGGCTGGTTTCAAGGGCTGCAATCAATGCAGCGCAACCAGAAATGGCGGCAATCTTATCCACATACTCTGCTTTTTTAAGGTCGTTTAGCAGCGACTGGATCAACGCCGATTCGGTAGAATAACTTTCTCCTGTGATTTTTAGTCCGTAGTTGTCGAAAACCTTTTCTAAAGTTGCGGAGGCAGCTTTGATAACGGGATCGGGGTGGTGCTGCATTGTGTCGTTAATTTTTCCATAATAAAAATGATTTAAAATGTTTAATGGTTACCATTTGCAATTAACCGGGATAGAGTTTCTATGCGTCAGTTGCTCTGGTAGTTTGTCGCTATGAATTTAAATTATAATTGCCTCCTTTCTGAAGTTCCCGACTTTTCATCAAATGATAACGCCCCCGTTTTTTTGTATTCCCCGGTTTTAGGGCTTCGGCAATGAAGTCCTTGATTTATTTTATGTTTTTATAATTTATTGTTTTTGATTGGGAAGAGAATACGTTGATTTTAAATGATGAATTCAAAATCGAATTCAATGATGGAAAGAAAATAACGGAAAATGATATATTGTTCTATGACCGTTCTACACATCTGTTTTATTTGAAAAGTGACTTGCAACTGAACCAAAATATTACAGATTTTAATGTTTCGATTGCCGGTGATAGCATTTATCATGGAATAATTTATTCCTGTGCACTTTCATCATTGCCACCTTCAC
>JBBQPP010000431.1:0-4172 GCA_038217255.1 Bacteroidales bacterium
CATATACTAACTGTTATGCCAGGGAATTCGCGGCATCCATTCATCATTAAGAAATCTTATAAATTACCTTTCTTTCTTCCAAATACTATAAAATATAACCCAAATTTCCTTCGCTTGCTCCAACCATTTCAGGTGCGCTAACGCCCTCAGTTTTAAAACCACCTTCCAGCATTAAATTGGCCACTGCAGTGCATGTATAACCGGTGGTGCGTGCCATCGAAATTATGTTGTTTTCACGGTCATATTTATCCAATAAATTGTAGGTGTATTTTTTATGTTCTCCATTTTCAATTCCTTCAATTACAATTCGCATAATTGTAAAATCCTCCTCGCCTTCCTTCAATTTCCATTTGGGAAAAAGTAATTTTGCTGTAACGTCAATTGGTCGGATTTCAATTCCGTTAACTTCAATTTCGTTGTACGAGAAAAATCCCGATTCCCGCAAAACTCTCAAATATTCAATACATCCCGGATAGCGGAGTGTTTTTTCAATCATATCTGGAATATTTTTCATGGTTTGCAACAAAGAACGCAGTCCATCAGAATTCCATGATTCAAGTGTCCCTACCACATCAAAATGAATTAACTCAGGATCAGAAAGTGCCTCTTTAGTTACCATTTCGTGGTTCTGGATATAACGTGCAGGGCGCGTATATTCTTCAATCACATCAATGGGAGAAAAAACAGCTTTGTATTCAAAAGGCCACTCGCGAATTACCGGTAATCCACCAACCAAACATTCGTACTTTTTTACATGCATTTGTTTGTTGTGATGACCAAGAATAATATTACCCATTCCCGGAGCTACCCCGCAGTCGGCAACAACTGAAACTTTGTGGTTTTTTGCCAGTCCGTCGAGTTGCAAAAAATCTTCGGGCATAAACGAAATATCAACCATATTTTTTCCGGCTTCAATTACCGCTTTCATGGTTTCGTATCCCATAAAACCGGGTACAGCGCCTATTACCAAATCGAAATCTTTTACAAGTAGTTTTACTTTATCAGAATCAGACAAATCAGAATGAATTATTTTTATTTCAGGATAATACTGAAATCTTGAAAACGATTCAGAATTAATATCAGCACTTGTAACTTTGTGGTTTTTGGAAAGATCAATTGCAATTACACTGCCTACCAATCCTGCTCCCAAAACGATTATTTTGTTCATAATTTTTTGTTTCTCCGAAACTAAAAAAAAAAGGTTAAGTACCCAAAATCTATTTATTTTCTTTATGAATAAGCTAAATACATGACAAGATATTAACGTCTTTTTACACTTAATTTCCCCATCAAAATACCATGAATAAAGGTTAGATTATCAAAAAGATAAGAATATATCAATTTGATAGCTGTAAACAATACGAAAGCATATGTAAAGTACTGTATAAATGCAATTTAATGTTTGCCTATTGAATTGTATGAGTTTTGTTAAACCCGATTTGGTGAAATAAAAATATCAATACCATAAACAATGTGGCACTATCATGAATAAGTTTAAAAAAGAAGTGGTTCTTAGTCAAGATGATTTATTTTTCGATAACCTTGTAAAAAAATTTTCATGAAACAGTTTGCAATGTTATTCCTTTTGTTGTTTGCCGGGGTTCAACTGTCTGCTCAAACTGCTGGAAAACTTGACGTTTCGGTAGCAACTTCGTCAACCGGTGGAAATTATGCACCAAGAAACATTGCTGCAATTTGGATTGAAGATGCTTCGGGTAATTTCGTTAAAACACTGCTTGCCTATGCTGATAAACGGATGCAGCACCTAAATACCTGGGAGAAAGCAACAAATGCAAAAGGTTCAATGTATAACAGGATTGATGCAATTACAGGAGCCACACAAAGTAATCACGGAACGCGAACTTGTACATGGAATGGAACGGATTACAATAAAGCCCTTGTTGCCGATGCTAAATATTATGTTTGTATGGAACTTACTGACAAAAATGCAACCGGCAATTTTTCAAAATTTGAATTTACCAAAGGGGCAAGCAATACAGTTACTCCCCAAAATGTTGCCAGTTTTTCTTCCATAAATATAGCTTGGGAAGCTTCGGTAACGGTTAATTTACATGAAATTGCAACCGAAGACAATATTCAGATTTTCCCAAATCCCACAAAAAATATTTTCCATATCAGGGGCGAAAATATTACCGATATCGAAATACTAAACCTGGCAGGTTCGCTCATTTTCAAAAACAACAGCACTACCAGAATCGACATGAGCAATTATAAAAACGGGGTTTATCTTGTCAGGATAAAATCTCAAACCGGCACGGTAGTCAAAAAGCTGGTTAAGGAATAATGGAATTCAAATATTTTCAGTTTTACGATTTAGTTACTTTTCAATGTATTAGTATAAAATTCTTACGCTTTTTTTAATTTGGAACGGTTATAAAGTACTTAAAATCAGTTTTTAAACGTTCGTAAATCCGTATTAAGAATTACCTTTGGATTTACCATAAATCAAATAATTCACTTAATGTCGAAACTGGTTCACAAAATCTACATATTTACTTTGGTAGCCATAACCGTTGCAGTTTTTTTCGTGCTTGCTATTTATGGAGCCGATTATTACAGAACCTCAATTTCCGAGCGTCATTTTCACCCTCAAAACGATTTGTTAAAACCAACCGGACTTATTGGCCATGGAATTGGAATTGCCGGTTCGTTATTAATGATTATTGGCGTTTTTGGTTATATGGCCAGAAAACGGTTTCGTAGTTTGTCGCGATCGGGTGGAATAAGATACTGGCTCGAATTTCACATTTTCCTTTGCACAGTGGGGCCAATACTTGTTTTATTCCACACCACATTTAAGTTTGGCGGAATTGTGGCAGTCAGCTTTTGGAGTATGATTGCCGTGGTTGCAAGCGGGATAATCGGCCGTTTTATTTACCTTCAAATTCCACGAACCATTCAAGGGCGCGAATTGAGTTTAAGCGATTTGTCAGGTGCTGAAGATGAGTTATTTGCTGAGTTGCAAGATAATTATAAAGTGAATTACGAAATAATTGCAGAGATAAATATTGCATTGAGTAATTCAGAATCAAAGGAAAATGAAAATTTTATCCTTCGGGTTATCAACAGGTTTCGCTTTGAAAGAAAACTGATGAAACAGGTTCGGAAAGAGTTGAAAACGCAGCAACTAAGCAAAAATGATCACCGTAAAGTAGTAAAATTATTCAAATCAAAAATAATACTCAACCGGAGAATTGCCTGGTTATCGACAATGCAAAACCTTTTACGGTACTGGCATGTGGCGCACCTTCCGTTTGCATTAATAATGCTTGTAATCATGATTGTACACATAATTGTGGCGGTTTTGTTCGGATATAAATGGATATTTTGAATATGGAAATTTTAATCGAAAAAATAATCATTTACGGTCTGGTAACCTTCTTTCTGGCAGGTGTTGTAATTGTTTACGTCCGGAAATTAAAACGCGAATCAAGATTAGTTGAAGCAAAAATCAAAATTGCCAAAGAAGAGGGTTTATTTGAGCCTGTTTCGTTGCACCCGGTTGTCGATGTAAATTCTTGTATTCAAAGTGGCGCCTGCATTCGCGCTTGCCCCGAACACGATATTCTTGGAATCAAAAACGGTAAAGCCTTTGTGATAAATGCCAGCCAGTGCATCGGGCACGGTGCATGTTTTCACGCTTGCCCAACCCGGGCCATTTCGCTGCACATTGGAACCGAAAAACGTGGTGTTGACCTGCCTCATGTCAACCAGTATTTCGAAACAAATGTAAAGGGAATTTACATTGCCGGAGAAATAGGTGGAATGGGACTTATCAGAAATGCGGTGGAACAAGGGAAACAAGCGGTTGATAATTTGGTAAAAGGAGTTTCGGCAAAAGGAAAATTTGAATACGATTTGGTGGTAGTTGGCGCCGGTCCGGCTGGTATTTCAGCAACATTACAGGCAAAAAAACATGGATTGAAAACAGCTACACTTGAACAGGATTCGCTGGGCGGAACGGTTTATACTTTTCCACGTGCAAAAATCGTGATGACAGCGCCCATGGATATTCCGTTGTATGGTTCTTTGAAATTGTACGAAACAAGTAAACAGGAACTGTTAACACTATGGAGCGAAGTGCTTGGCAAGAATAATATTGAAATCCAGGAAAATAAAAAAGTTGATTCAATATCCATAGAAAACGGTGG
>JBBQPP010000432.1:0-4132 GCA_038217255.1 Bacteroidales bacterium
TGAAATTTAACTTTTCCTCTCCTTAAATCTTAAACAATGCATCCCTAACCTCCTCCAGCAAAACAGGCACTTTTTTATAAGGGTCGCCGGCACCTAAAGTTTCCAAAGGCAAATAACCACGGTAACCACCAGCTTTAATCATTTTGAAGAGTTTTACAAAATCGGTAGGCACTTCTTTTCCGTCAATCCATACATTTTCCTTGATTTGCCAGGTAATTGCATATTTCATGTTTTTCAGAATTGCTTCGTACGGATCTTCCAAACGGTAACTTCCAATATCGAGGTTCAATCCCAACCATTCCGAATCAACCAAAGCAAAAATCCGATCAACATCGGCAGCAGTTTTCAGGAAATCGTTGTGGTTTTGAATAGCGATAATTACCCCAAATTTTTTCCCATATTCGCAACACTCTTTTACATCTTTTGCCATCCATTCAAAAACCTGATCGCGCGAAAAACCTTCGTGGGAATTTGTACCGGCAAAAATTCGCAAGTTGGGGATTCCGAGTTTGGCCGCAGCTTCAACCCATTTTTTGATCATTACAATATCCGCTTTTCGGACGGCTGCATCCGGATTGGCAAAATCATTCCGAACTCCTGTGCCACTGATATCAAGACCGAGTAAAAATGCCTGTCGTTTGAATTTCATTATAAATTCATCAGTTGGCACTTCCGGGTAACCCGGAAAATAATAACCTGTTGGATCGATGGCATCAAAATTATGCTCGGCACAAAAATCGAGTACATTAAATAAATTGATTTTCCCTTCCATTAAAAGCGAATTGAACGAATAAAGATTTAAACTGATTTTAAGTTTGTGCCCAAACTTTTTACCCACTGCGGGAATTCCTGACGGAAAAGCATTAAAACCGGAAGCGACAAAAGGCACTGCCAGCATTGATTTCATAAAATTACGGCGTGAATTTTTCATTTTTGTTGGTTTAAATTTTTACCAAAATACGGATAAAAAGGGAATGAAACACACCATTCTAATAGAAAGATACGATCAGAAATAAATAATGAAACTGGACAAAAAACCATTCCAGCTATCAAAAATAAACTGAATTAGGCTTTTAGTTTATAATCTGGATGAATAGGAACCCATCGGGTTCAAATGTTTATAGACATATAATTGGGAGTTACGATGCGACCCTGGATAGGGTCGAACAAAAACCTTCAAACATTTCTATAAACATTCGATACCTCCGGCATCGAAAAGCCAGTAAACAAATATTTTAGTATTATCGATAAAGTGCCTAATTGGTAAAACTAATTTAAATAATATCCAAAATCTTAGCGTGAACACTTGTTTATATCCTTAATCCTTCACTTTTGGGGAAGGTCAAAATGGTGACTTAACCTCCAGCCAAAACCCGCTACCATGGATATTCCTGATTTCGATATTTGGATCGTCGGCGAGGTATTTCCGCAATTTGGTCACAAAAACATCCATGCTACGAGCAGTAAAATAGCCGTCGTCGCCCCATATTTTGCGCAGGGCAGTTTCACGGGGAAGGAGTTCGTTTTGGTTTTGACTAAGCAGTTTAAGCAAATCAGCCTCTTTTGGCGAAAGTTTTTGAGTGGATTCTCCCCGCTGAATTTGCCTGAGTTTTGAATCGAAAACATACGAACCAATTTTGAAGATTACTTCTTTAGTTGCAGGGTTTGTAGTTTGCCTTTTAATGATTGCGCTGATTTTGCAAAGCAAAACCTCTGTATCGAAGGGCTTTGAAATGTAGTCATCGGCGCCAACATTGTAACCTTTTAAGACATCCTCTTTTAAGGATTTTGCCGTTAGAAAAACCATTGGAATGTCTTTGTTGATACTTCGGATTTGGCTGCCAACGGTAAAACCATCAATATTTGGCAACATTACATCGAGAATACAAATATGATATTTCCCGTTCCTGAATTTGTCGAAGGCATGTTTCCCGTCATCAACCCATGTGACTGAATAATTGTTCAATTCGAGGTACGATTTCAGCACCGCCCCAAAACTGAGGTCATCTTCCAAAAGAAATATGTGGTAGTTTTTGTTCATAATAGTTTTACATTTCTTATTCAACGTTTAGTTAACGCTGACAGGTCTATGGACGCTGTCAGGTTTGTTTGTAGAAATGACGTTGTCAGGAGCTTCGCACGCTGACAAGTCACTAACAACTTCGAAAATGGTTTCTTATTTCTTATTCTGTTATTTCTTATTCCTTATTTTTTTAAAAATCTAAAATATCGAACAACAAAATAAGTAATCAGAAAGTTGCTTTTGCACACCAGCATTAATGTTCTTGCTCCCTCTTAGGAGAGGGTCGGGGAGAGGCTTCCCTCACAAACGGCAAAAACACCTCAAACCTGCTTCCTTTTCCCTGCTCGCTTTGCACCGAAATTGTACCGCGGTTGGCTTCCAAAACTGCTTTTACATAATTCAATCCCAAACCGAAACCTTTTACGTTGTGAATGTTTCCGCTGGTTTGCCGATAAAACCTTTCAAATATTTTGCTTTGCACAGCTTTTGTCATCCCAATTCCTTTGTCTTCAACGGAAATTAAAACCCCGTTGCTTTTATTTTTTGTCGTAATCTTTATTTGTGGCGATTCAGCAGAATATTTATTTGCATTGTCGAGTAGATTGTAAATAACGTTTGTGCAATGATTTTTATCTGTAGTTATAACTGAATTTGCCGCTGCAAAATTAGTTTCGATATTCCCACCTCGTTTTTCAATCTGGATTTTTATCCCTTGAATTGCATCTTCTACCAGGCTGTGCGTATCAATAGCTTCCCATTTAAATTCAAAATCTTTTTGATCGAGCCGGGCAATGGTTAAAATATCTTCAACCTGCCTGTTCATACGGAGGTTTTCCTTTTTTATCATTCCTGCAAAATAGCGGATTCGTTCGGGGTCGTTTACCACTTTTTCGTTAGTAATTGAATCGGTTGCCACCGAAATTGTTGCAATTGGCGTTTTAAATTCGTGGGTCATGTTGTTAATGAAATCCGATTTCATTTCCGATATTTTCTTTTGCCGCAAAATGTAAAAAACGCTCAAGCCAAATGTCAGCAATATGATAAGTGAAAACAGGAAAGACGCCAGCAGCAACCAATTCAGCGAGCGGTAAACAAAACTTTCGCGCCCGGGGAAAAATAATGCCAGTTGCATGTTCTTTTGAAAAATATCGTTGGGGTATAAATTTACCTGATAATCTGTTTCACGCAATTTCAGCGAATCTGTAACCGGTTTCTCGTTAATAAATATACTGTCCTGCAAAATAGCGTATTCAAATGGTATGGGAATATTTCGGTTTAAAAGCTCTTCTTGCAAAACCTGGTGAAGCTGTTCTTCATCAATTTCACGCACATCCCACGTTTCAAATTCAGTGATTGCCTTGTCGGCCATTCGTTTCAAGCGGTTGCCTTTCAGTTGTGCGCGTTTCGAAATATCGGATTGAAAAATTCCAACAGTGTCAAGCGAATTTAACAAGGAATCGATTTTTATTTGACTGATTTTGTAAAGCGAGTCGATATTGGAAATGATTGTATCGGAATTTACGATAAAAACCGCATTGCCAGAATTTTGAGCATTTTCAACGTTTACATCCCTGCTATCAGTTTTGGTGTTGGTTTCGATTTGGTAACTGTAACTTCCCTTTTTATTTGGGCTGCCATCAACTTTTATTTCGATGCGGGTATTTTTGTCGTTAGGGTGTTTTTGCCGAATAATATGAACAGGTTGTGGCGGTTTTGGGAGTGATTTATTATTCCAGGTTGGTTGCGGGGGTGGAGTAACCGATTCAAAATTGAAATCTTCGTTTAAATCTTTATTCCAGTGCAATGAATCTATATCAAAAACTAAATGGTTAATCACACCAAAATTATGTAAGTCTTCAAGTTTGCTAACCGTATTGTTGAGCGCTTCGTTTACCGAGCGGTTGAACAATTCATTTTTAACCTGAATAGCATTATTCATCCAAACCAATTGCACTGCAATGATTCCGAGAATTGAAATCGCCATTAATACAATTAATCCGGTAAATATTTTCCTGTTCATCGCTCAAATATAGCCTTTTAAATAGCTACTGTTTCAATTTTAACTTTTCCTTAACAGGTTTTAACCAGGCCTTAACTGATTGGTTGATT
>JBBQPP010000433.1:0-4131 GCA_038217255.1 Bacteroidales bacterium
TCAAGGATTTTTTGCCAAAGCTAAAACGGGTGTTACACAATTACAGTTTACCACTGCAATGCAAAAACATCAGCCTGCCGCATCATTTAAAAGTGGCACTGTTTCAAGGCCTGAAATAAAGCTGATTGCTAAATTAGGGGATCATCAGAGTTACACAAGAATTAAATTCGATGGTGATATGCAAACAAAACTTGACATTGGTTACGATGCCGGAATATTTAAAACCGATTTTGATTTATACACACAATTAGTTGAAAATAATGGTGTTGACTTTGGGATACAATATCTTCCTATTTCCTCATTGAATAAAACCGAAATTTCATTGGGTCTTGACTCAAAATACAGTGGAATGGTTGAATTCTCATCAGAATTGATAAATTTTCCTTCGGAATATCAGCTAATACTTGAGGATCGGTTAACGAATACTTTTACCCGGTTAAACGATGGTTTGGTTTATACAGCGCAGTTAAATGATGATACGCAAGGCAAAGGCCGATTTTTTCTTTATATATCAAACACAGCCACAAGTATTGGCAACGATAACTTGAATGAACGATATTTTGTGTATAATGATGTTACAAAAATATACATTAAAGGAGAAGTTCGGGGTAAAGCAGTTGCTACACTTTATGATATCATGGGAAGGAAAATTCTTGTAAAACATCTTGAACAGGCGCAATTAAATACAATTTCTACCTCTGATTTGAATTCAGGAATTTATGTGCTGAACATTGATTACTCCAGAGGTTCGTTTACTCAAAAAATTCCTGTAAATAATTAGTAATTAAAAAAAATAAAAATCGCTTTATGAAAAAATCACATGAAAAAACAGAAATTCAGGAGGAAAAAATAACACGTAAAGTTGCATTTGAAAAAGCAGGAAAATACGCGGCTTTTACTGCATCAACAATGTTTCTGTTGCTGAATAGTAAAGAAGCGGCTGCAAGCCCTGCACCGCCGCCTGAATGGTAAAAATTTAAAAATTATCATAATAATATCGGGTTAAGCAATCTTGCTAAACCCTTTTTTATATGAATTTCAAAATGATATTTGAATTAATAATCAATATCCAAAAAAGCTAAATAGTTTTTGCATTTTTTAATTTTTTCACCCACGGTAAAACCACAACAACCGCCGAAACCAAATAAATCCCCCCGGCTAAAATAAATGCACTTTCCAGATTGATATTATCCGTCATCCAACCGAGAAGTGGACCGATTACGGCAAAAATTATACGGATGATAAAATCTCTGACTGAAAGAATTGTTGCCCTGATTTCGCTTTGTGCATATTGATTGATATAGTTTTTCAGAATTGGTGTTGCAATACCTCGAACCAGGTAAAACAGGAACAAAAATGCGATTCCCCATATCGAAATAAAAATTCCTGAAAGAAAATAACCAAGTGAAATCAATACAATTATAGCATAAAGAGAATAAGTTTTTCCAAGGAAAATCTCAACACGGTGGGCAAAAACGGAGGAAATGCCAACTGTTAAATTCAATGCAGTCCAGAATATGCCATACATTTCAACAGGCAAACCAATGGCTATAAAATAAGGCTGGACAAGCCAGGCAAAGGTGAGTGTAGCAGTGCCTGTAATTGCCGATAGCAAAATAGAAATGCGCAAATCGTGGTTATGAGTTAAAGTACTTTTTATATTCCGGACAATTTTTTTAAGTGAATGAATATGTTCGATTGTATGTATTTTGGGCTCAACCAATGTAAAAGCTGCCGGAATTGCAATTGCAGCCACCACAAACTGAAAGTAAAAAGGGGTACGTAAACTGATTGCCGCCAGTAACCCACCCAAAATTCCTGCAAAAGCTTCAGCAAAATTTCCTGCCGAAGTAATCCTTCCCTCATTCTTTGTGTATCGGTCAGTTTTTCCTGATGCTTTCAAACTGTCAAAAAGCATTGCCGAATCAGCTCCTGAAACACAGGCATGCCCGATTCCTAAAACAATTTCGGCAACAACAAATGCCCAAAACCCAAATGAAAAGCTGTAAATAAGAAATCCGGCTGCACCTAAAATGCTTCCGGCAAACAATGTTTTTTTACGTCCCCAAACATCCGCCATCCAACCCGATGGCACTTCCATACCGACAATAGCCACTGAATAAATGGCTTTCAACGTAAAAATTTCCTGCATTCCCATTCCATTGCCCTGGTAAAACAGAACAACAACAGGCATTACGAGGTTAAACCATTTCGAGATTTTTATCAGGTAAAGCCGGGATATATTTTTTTCGAATTTTGCCATTGTCAGATTTTGCAAAAATAACAATCGGTAAACACACGTTTGCATTTCACCGTTTTATTATTTTCATAGGTATTGATTTAAATTCGAAATACTAAAACTTTAATGACAGGATTTCTTTTAATTTGGACGTAGAATTATACTTTTGTTTTACAGACATTAAATAATATTTTATGAATTTATTTATTCCAAAAAATTACAAATCGGTTTTGGACGTATATCAAACCGAACAGGCTATCAAGCAGATAAGAGATTTTTTTCAACTCAATTTATCATCCGAATTGCGATTAAGGCGCGTAACTGCCCCTCTTTTTGTAAAGCAGGGAACAGGTGTTAATGATGATTTAAACGGTATTGAACGCCCGGTCTCGTTCCCGATGAAAGATTTGAATGATGAAGTGGCAGAAATAGTACAGTCACTTGCAAAGTGGAAACGAATGGCTCTTGCCGACCTTCAAATCAAGGAAGGCTTTGGTATTTATACTGATATGAATGCAATCCGACCTGATGAAGAGCTGACAAATATGCACTCGCTTTATGTTGACCAGTGGGACTGGGAGCGGGTAATAACAAATGACGACCGCAACCTCGATTTCCTGAAATATGTTGTGCGTAAAATTTATGCAGCGCTTGTTCGCACCGAGTTTCATGTTTCGGAAAACTACTTTGATATTTTACCGGAATTACCAGAAGAAATTACTTTTATACATGCAGAAGAACTGGCAGCCAAATATCCCGATTTAACATCCCTGGAACGCGAAAATGAAGCGGCTAAAAAATATAGAGCAATCTTTGTGATCGGTATCGGTGGGCAAATGCCAAATGGCAAAATTCATGATGGACGTGCGCCCGACTATGATGACTGGAGTACGCCAACTGTCAATGGATTCAAGGGTTTAAACGGCGATATAATTTTATGGAACAACGTCCTGAAACGTTCGTTTGAAGTTTCTTCCATGGGAATCAGGGTTGACAAACAAGCATTACTCGATCAGTTAAAAATCAGAAATAAGGAAGAACGCAAGAATTTAATGTGGCACAAAATGTTGTTGAACGATGAATTTCCTCTTACCGTTGGCGGTGGAATCGGACAATCGCGTTTGTGCATGTATTTTTTGCGCAAAGCACACATCGGCGAAATCCAGTCGAGCATCTGGCCCGATGAAATGATCAATAAATGCAAAGTAAACGGTATTCACTTGCTATAAGCAGGGTTTAAAGTTTCGGGTTCAAAGTTTAAAGTAAAGCTTTCGAAAATAGAAATTTGTTTTATGTGATTTGAATCCTATCTTTGCCCCCGCAAAAAAAGGATGCCTCGGTAGCTCAGCTGGATAGAGCAACGGCCTTCTAAGCCGTAGGTCTTGGGTTCGAATCCCAACCGGGGTACTGATTAAAAAGCTGAAAATAAATAAGTTTAGAGGGTTTAACGAAAGTTGAGCCCTCTTTCTTTTTACGCCTGTACAGCCTTTTTTGTACCCTTTTACGGTAAATGTTTATAAATCTAAAAAATGTCAACATTCAAGGCCGTAATATTAAAAGGTGAAGTTCATCAAAAAAGTGATGGGACAACCAATATGAAAATAAGGATAACTCACAACAGAAGAGCTGACTATGTATCTAACGATCTTTATGTGGAATCATTAAGATTTGATATTAAGTCGGGTTTTGTAAAATCTGGAAAAAACAAGGATTATATTAATTTGCGCATTACCGAGAAACTGCAGAAATTCCAAAAGAAAGATATTGAGATAGGAGATAGACGGGAAATTATGACAGTTAAACAAATAAAATCACAATTAACAAACCAAAATAAAAATTCCGGTGCATTGGATTTCTTTGATTTTGCTGAAGAATTTCTTAATTCAATTGAC
>JBBQPP010000434.1:0-4128 GCA_038217255.1 Bacteroidales bacterium
ATATTAACAATACCGTTCATAAAAAAAAGCCCGTTGCACCTGTATATTTCCCGGTTCCACCCACAATATTGAATTCCACATGGGCGTTCCAGTTTTCATCAAGGGTACTTGTGCTTCCTGGGTAATCGTTCCTATAATAAATGACATCCCCATTTGCAGTGGTTATTGTCCCTGACCATGCAGATTCGAATCCCCCCTGTGGGTTCACACAATAAGTACTTTCAAGAGTAATTTTGCCAAAATGCGAAGCAGTGCCTGTCCCATAATTACGATTTTGAGCAAAATACGGATAACACACATTTTCGGGACTGTAATTGATTTCCAATATGCCCGAAGCCTTGTTAATTTTAAATTGCTTTGTTTCGCCTGATTTTAACAATGAGGAACCTTCGCCAAATTCTTCCATTTGAACATCATTGTTTGTGCTACAACTGGCAAAAACCAGTATTAATGCAGCGATTGCTGTGTAGTGAATGTAATTTTTCATGGTGTTTGGATTTTTCTATTTTGCACTTTTTACCTCAACCGCATAAAATTTAGCAGGTTGCTTTCCTGTATTTACAACCGAATGTGTTTCTGCTCCACCCCAAAATGCAGTTCCGGCTTTTAGGTCAAGATCCTGCGATTTACCATCTTCGGTAGTTAGTTTTATTGAAGCATCGCTTATTGCAATCACAAGCCGTTCATTGTGGCTGTGTTTTCCGGTTCCACAAGCATCAACGCCCGGAGCACTTACAAATTCTGTAACTTTTACCTTGTCGTTTTCAAGAATTACTTTTGTTTCAGTTGTTCCTGAACCATCTGTGTAGCTCTTTCCTAAAAGGGAAAGGCTTACAATACATAAAGTGATAAATAACTTTTTCATAATGTTTTTTTTTGAAATGATTAATAATAATGTCATCTCAAAATTAGGTCATATCAGAAGCTTCTGTTTTTCTTATTAGCTCAATTTTTTTGTTTTTTAGATTGAGTCTAAATAAAATTATCATGAGTTGAAATTCAATATCATTTATTGAACGTTTAAATTATAATTGGTACAAATCTTTAATCAATTTCAATTTACTTTATAGTCCAACGCCGTGGCGTTGTATGCTTCCACACCATTGTGCATACAATAATCCAACGCTGTAGCGTTGTTTTTCAAGCACATAGTACATATGAAAAAAGTTAATACTGAAAATTAAGTACAGTTTGTATTTTGATTTTATCCAGGATTTAAAAAACGTAGTTTTTCGATTATTGTATAAACTAAAACTGGTGTGCACCACAACCGAGTATCGGTTGGATTTTGCAAACTGACCAATTAAACAGATTACTACAAAATGAAATTATAGTAGAAATTAAAATTGATGACTGAAAAACATTTAATAACAATTCAGGGTAAAAATCCTTAAAAAAAAATTCCCATTTCTCCAGATTTTATCTGGTGAAATGGGAAAAAATAAATCAAAACTTGATGTTCGTAAATGAATTACTGTGCCGCAACAATTAACGGATTATTCTGCCGAAATTGCATAGGCGATACACCATAGTTTTCTTTAAAAATCCTGCTGAAATGAGATATATTTTCAAATCCGCAATCATAAATAATTTCGCCAATTGCTTTTTTACTTGTGGACAAAAGCAGCTTCGTATGCTCTAATCTGCGGTTGGTCAACCACTTGCCCGGAGATGTTCCGTAGTGTTCATTAAATTCACGTTTAAATGCTGCTGTGCTGCGGCCTGCAATTCGGGCATATTCGTCAATGGTCAGGTTAAACATATAATTTGCTTCCATCACTTCCCAAATCGGTGTTCTTTGCTGATCGACAATACTGTTAACGAACGACAACAAACCTGCATTTTCGGGTTCGGAAAGGATAACAAAAATGATTTCTTTAAATTTCAATTCCAACAGAATTTCAGAAGGTGGGACCTTTTGCTTGAAATAAGGTACAATACTGTAGCAGAATGCTCTGATTGTTTCGTTCACTTTTATAGGTATAAACATATCTTTTGGTGGAAGTGGCAAATTTTTCAGGGGTAAATATTCCCTGTACTCATTAAATACCTGTCGCAAAAATGCATCCTGAAAGAAAAATGCCATTACTTCCCAACCAACCATCTCATGTATTTCCGTGGTGTAGGCTGTTTTTTTAATAAACAGCGCTGTATCATCTGTTAACGGCCATGATTTATCGTTGTGATGAAATGTTTTTTTCCCTGTAAGCGTGAAAGCTATTTCATTATAATGATTGAAAAGTTTAAGGTGCTTATCAACCTGGGGGCAAATCCAATAAAGGAAAATGAGATCTTTTGCTGAGAATACTTTAAAAGTATCCGGATTCGAAAGCGTAAAGTCATACTTGTTTATCATGATATTCTGTTTTAAGGATACAAATCACAAAACTTAAACGAATTATTGTGCAAAGACTTTATCAATCACTTCCCATAACTCCGATTTAACCAAAACTCTTGAAGCATTTGTTTTTGCAAACAATTCATCCATATTTTTTCCTGCATGTGCTGTTTTAAACGCACCATTATAATCGGCAGTGCCAATTTTTGAAAAATCTGACATATAATTTACTGTTGCATATTGGTAGTCTAAACCTGCGCCAGAGGGAAAAACCCTACCCCATAACGACCATCCAACCCGCGATCCGGCCTTTATAAATGCCTCATGTACCGGCTTCCAAATTGACATTTCCGCATCAAAATATTCATTTTCCTTTCCTTGTTCAACCTTCATATAATCAAGTTGAATAAATTTAAAATCACCCGGGCCTCCATCACGATAAACTGATGCCTGCCTGTTAATTAATGAACTTGAAACCATTTCCCGACTATCACCGGTTTCCTTCATTACTTTATCAATATCTTTTCCGGGTAAAATCTTTGCAGGATCAATATTTTTATATGGATCTTCAATTTTTAAAGGATCAGAAAACAGAGTTACTGTAACATAATTGTATTTGTCGTCGGTACCGGTAAACCAAACCTTGTATAAATACCATCCGACAATAGTACCTTGTTTGACTCTTTCGAGGTGAATTGGCTTCCAAATGTTCTTTTCAATGTCAAGATAACTGCTTTCGTTTTGAGGTTTCACTTTCATACATTCCACCAATGCAAAGAGTGGCGGTTCGTTTTCCTGTGCACTTCCCAAAAGCGGGAATACTCCAAAAGCAACGGCCAACATAATAAAAGCAACCATTACTTTTTTAAAATCCATGTACTTCTTTTTCATAATATTGATAATTATTTGTTAATTACCAACAATTTACAACTATTATTTAGAATACAATACTAAATAGTATTTTATTTTTATTTAATAATGGATTGACCATAGATTCTCTATGATTGACAAATCTTACAGATTGAAAGTATTATTGAAATTGATATTTCTTTACTTTTTTAGCGTGTAACCAGGGTTAAAAAATGAAGTTACTTGATTATAGCTTTAACCGGATTCCAATTTTTGAAAGCAAAGCTGCAAAACCAATCATTGCAAATGCCCAGACCATGGAACCGGAAACAACTATCCATTGAAATTCTGATTGTTTATAAAAAAGAATGGGGATACCGGACATCCAAATCAAATAGTATAAAATATCAGGTGCGAGGTAAGTTGTAAGCGAATTTTGCCCCGCCGGTTTAAAAATAGCCGACCAATTTTTCAGTCCCAAAACATCGATAACAAAATATAGCAACATAAAAACAAGAATGCTGACTCCGTTGCAAATCATTGCCCAACTTGGGGTTCCCTTTATTTTTGAAATAATAAACCAGTTGCGCAGCACAAATCCAGAAGCCAAAACCAGTATGCCAAGTATTACGCCTGCAACTAAAAATATTTTGATGTCTTTTTTTTCCAGATTTCGAAGCATCAGACTAAAAACCAGACCCATTAATACAATTGAAGGGACATTGCCGCTTAAAATTACTCCCAAAAAGGGTTTGACCGAATCCAGAAAATTCGTAAGACCAAGTTGCGTCAAGATATTCAATACAATAAAAATCACCAAAAAAACGGCGGTTTTCAATAAACTGTCTTTACAAATTAAATACACAACTGCAGCTACAAAATAGCCCCAGCCAATCAAACCAAGAATTCCCCACCATCCGGTTGTCATCCAGCCAACATTT
>JBBQPP010000435.1:0-4125 GCA_038217255.1 Bacteroidales bacterium
CCAGATTTGTTTTGGATGTTGTGGTTTCCAAATTAAAGGTGTTAGAGCGGATGTTATCCAAATTTGTTGTAGCTGATTCCATACTTTTTGCTTTTTTGTTTACAGCATCAAAAGTAGGGTAGTGCTGCGCCAAAATATGACACAGTTAAATTTTGTTTTTGTTTTTTTTTGAGGTTGAGCTGGTGACTTCCCGTCACCTGCTCAATAAAGTTGCTGCAAGCTTTATTCACCAGCTGACCAGGAAAGTCAGCAGGTGAACAAAAAAGTAAGTTGCATTAAATTGTTATTTCCCCAACCATAAAAGTCACAGCTTTTCCTCCAATCTCAACCCTTTCTCCCAAATTTTTACAATGCAAAATTCCGCCACGCGCAGAAACCTGTTTTACAATCATTTCATTTTTTCCAAGTGCTTTTGACCAAAATGGAATCAGCATTGTATGTGCGGAACCGGTTACAGGATCTTCATTAATACCAAGCAAGGGAGCAAAAAAACGGGAAACAAAATCGTATTGATTCGATTGGGCAGTAGCAATAATTTCAAGCGTTTTGGATTGGATGATCTTTTGAAAGTCAGGTTGCAAGTTGAATATATCTTCCTCATTTTCATAAACCAGCATTAAAGCATCGCGACCTTGAATACATTTTCTGGGTTGAATATTAAATGCAGTTTTCAGTTTTTCGGGAATTTCTATTTCGTTTAAAAACGATGCAGGAAAATCGAGCACAATCAAATCATTTTCTTTTTTTACTTTCAGGATTCCGCTACGTGATTGAAAACTGATTTCTTTTTCTGCATAGTTCAAATGATTGAAAAGCACATGCGCCGTGGCAAGCGTGGCATGTCCGCACAAATCGACTTCAGCAAGTGGCGTGAACCAGCGGATATGAAAACCGGTTTCAACAGGAACAAAAAATACAGTTTCCGAGAGGTTATTTTCCATTGCTATTTTCTGCATAGTTTCATCAGTCAGCCAGTTTCCCAATGGAATAACAGCTGCCGGATTTCCTTCAAATACCTTTTCAGCAAAAGCGTCAATTTGGTAGATTTTGAGTTTCATAACTTGAGTTTAAAGTTTCGGGTTTAAAGTTAAAAGGAAAAATATTATCGATTGAAATTAAATCTTCTGACTTCGGTCTTCTGACTTTCTAAAACTTCACCGTCAACTTTAGATTTATCTTTCTGCCGGTTAGGTAGTTCGGTACACCAAACTGGTCGCCCTGCAAGCTTGAAACCCAGAAATAGGAAATTGTATTGTTGAGGTTCAACAGGTTGAAAACTTCGAGGCTGAGCCACATATCAGTAAAATGACGCAAGACCGCGCGATCAACCGATTTTGTTTCACTGATAAAAACCTTTGAAAATCCGAGGTCTATACGTCGATAAGCTGGCATCCTGTAAACATCCTGATATCGTTCGCCATTGGGAGGACCTGTAGGCAACCCTGCACCATAAAAGCCCGAAAGCTGCATTTTATAGGTAGGGTTTCCGGGCAGGTAATCCTGAAAAAACAAGCTGAAATTCACCCATTGATCAGAAGGGCGTGGTATATAACCATGTCCGTCCATAAAAATATCTTCCTTGGTTTGCATAAACGACAAACTTGCCCACGATTGCACTCCGCTAACAAATTCGCCATTTATTTTCATATCCACACCGGTTGCATATCCAACGGATTCATGTTCGGGCAGGTACTTGATTCGCACATTATCAACTTCGTATGGAATTAACCTGTTCATGTATTTATAATATGCTTCAGAAGTAAATCTAAATGGCCGATCCCATGCTGTAAAAATCAAATCTGAACCAGCAACAACCTGATACGACCGCTGTGCACGCGTGTTGTAATTAATTGTGCCATCCGTAAATAGCAATTCTTTAAAAAATGGTGATTGATAATACATTCCTCCTGAAAGCCGGAATGAAATTTTATTTTTCCAATCGGGGTAAAAGTTTATTGTGCCACGTGGACTGATAAGAAATTCGTTGTTAAAGTCCCAGTAATTGAATCGCAAACCTGCATTTACATATAAATCGCCCTTGCTGATTGGAACACTCCATGTATCCTGTATAAAACCAGTAAAGCGATTTGAACTGATCGAATTTTTGCTGTTGAGTGTATAGTACAGTTTTACTTCCGAATCGGAATAAGGTATTGAATAACCTGTAGAATCCCGGAAAATCCATTCGTTAATTTTATTTTCAATTGCTTCATGCTGGAATTTTACACCCCAGTTAATCAAATGGTTTTCAGAATTATATGCTCCACGGTGGGTGAAATTATATACAGTCGAATTCAAATAGTTACGGGCATGGTTGATAAACGAACCAACACCAAGATTTAAAACACTGTCGCCAAATTCCTCCGACGACATATCGCGTTCAAGTTGGTTTAGATAATAATCACCAAGAATATCGTAAGTAACATTTTCCGCTGCGTAATATGCCGAAGCAATAAATTTCAGGTTTAAAGCATTGTTTGGGTGGTAGTTGGCCGAAAATGCACCCAGATAAGTTTGAAAATCGTCAACTTCCTGCCCATCAAAATAAATCGTTGTATTGAGCGGTGCATCCCAGGTTCCAAAAGTGGTTCGGCGGGTTTCTGGTTTAAAATTGTACTGGTTTTGCGCAATATTACCCAAAAAAGAAATGTCGAATTTTTCATTGACTGAATAGGTAACATAAGTTTGAAAATCGAGAAACTCCGGATTGTATTCTCCCTGTTCATCCAAACTACCCAATAAATATTTACTGGTTTTATAGCGGATTCCTGATATATGTTCCAGTTTACCTTTCAATGCTACGTCTTCAAAATGGGCAGTTGCCCCCAGCAAACTAGCCGTTGCAGATCCACTGAATTCGCTGGGTTTGCGGTATTTTATATCGAGTACCGACGACATTTTATCATCATATTTTGCATCGAAGCCCCCAGCTGAAAACTCGATTGTAGAAACCATGTCGCTGTTAATTATGCTCATCCCTTCCTGCTGTCCGGCCCTAATTAACATTGGGCGGTAAACTTCAATATCATTAATGTAAACCATGTTTTCATCGAAATTGCCGCCACGAACTGTGTATTGCGAGCTAAGTTCATTGTTTGATGAAACTCCGGGAAGTGTTTTAATAAGCGATTCAACTGCGCCTGTGGATGAACCTGCAATCTGATCGAGCATTTTAGGATCGATGCGGGTTACGTTTCCGCCTTCCCTGCGATTTTGTGAAATGGTAACTTCTGCCAGTTTCAGGTTCGACTCAGGCATTGTAATTTTTATCGTAATAATTTCTTCGGGTTTGGCAAAAATGGAGTCAGTAACTGTAGAATAGCCCAATGATGAAAACACAACCACGATATTTTTTTGTGCCGGAACGCGAAGTATAAAAGTGCCATCGCGTTTTGAACTTGTTCCCAAAGCATAATCTTTTAAGGCGATATTAACCATATCCAGCGGTTTCCCGTTTTGGTCAGTAATAATGCCTTTTAGAGTGGCATTGTTGCTCTGTGCCAAACCTGTGAGGGTAAAAGCAATTATAAATGTGAATATAAGAAAGGCTATTTTCATAGATGGCGCAAATCTAATAAACGAGTTTTATAATCAACTTTATATTGATAAATAAATTGTGTTGGGACGTGAGTTTTAGAATACGGGATCCGGACTTTCCTAAGTCCGGTTTTCAAGATCTTTGACTTAGGAAAGTCAAAGTCCCATCACAACCCTTACTTCACACTCTTTTTTACTTTGAACGGGAATTTTGTTCCCATCGATTTTTTCTCCATCAACCCATAATTCTTTTACACCTTTTGAAATGTGATCTGGATTCTGAATTTCAATGTGATATGTAGTTCCCCTGAATTTTCGGGTAATTTTAAAACCATTCCAATCTTTTGGAATGCAGGGATTTACAATCAAACCGTCATAAGTTGGCTGAATTCCAAGAATGTATTGCGAAATGGCGTAAAAATTCCAAGCTGCGGTTCCGGTTAACCACGAATTTTTGGCTTCTCCCGGTTTGAAAGCATCTTTCCCGGCAATCATTTGCGAATAAACATAAGGTTCAGTTTTATGCAATTCGCTGATTTCTTCAAGGTAGGAAGGACAAATCTTTTTGTAATATTCCCATGCCATTTC
>JBBQPP010000436.1:0-4099 GCA_038217255.1 Bacteroidales bacterium
ATCACTGCCAACAGTTGGTGTTAAAAATGATTTGTTGTTGTTTAATGCTTCCCATTTAAATCCGTCATTACTGGTTGCCAAATGAAGGCCATCTTCGCCATTTCCCATGAAGTAAGAAAAAAGGTATACTTCATTTTTGTCCTGGGAAAAGCAATTCAGAAATAATATTGAAAGCAAGATTGTGAAAAGAATTTTGTGGTTTTTCATTTTAAATCAGAATAAGAAATAAGCCCGCCTGACCAGACGGGCAGGAAATAAGAAAATTGAAAGTTTTCTTACCCCCCTGACCTCTTTACTTTGTAGCCATCAGCTTTTAGGATTTCAATAATTTTATTACAGAAATCGCCCTGGATTAGAATTTCACCATTTTTTACAGTTCCTCCAACTCCACATTTCGATTTCAGGGTTTTCCCTATAGCTTTCAAATCATCTTCAGCCCCAACAAAACCGGTTATCAAAGTCACATTTTTCCCTTTCCTTTTTTTGCGGTCGAGTTGTACTTTCAAATTTTGCTGTTGGGGAGGCAAAGTTTGCAGTTCTTCGTTAACTCCCTTTTCAAAATTAAAATCGCGGTTTGTGGAAAAAACCACGCCTAGTCTGTCTTTCCAATCCTTTGTCATTTATTTAATTATTGTGGCCAGATAATTAGCAAACTGCCTGTAATATAGACAATCAACCACCAGCCGTATGAAATTTTGGAATATAAAAGAATAGATTTTTTTATACCCGAATCTAATCCATTTCTAACATAACAACGCCAGATTAAAGCCACATCAATTACCATTGTTAAAGTTGCTGAATATCCTAAAATACCATGAAAAGAAAATATTCCCTTGTTTGATCCGGAAATCATAAATATAATGGCACCAAAATCAAGTAATACCCCAAGGGTAAGAAAAATCAGAACACCGCGTGATATGAGCCTAAAATGCTGAACTGAAATACTTCCAATGCCGTATGAAAGAAGTGCGAAGGTAATAACAAATGCTCCGATTAATGACAATGGATTCATTTTCTGATTTTTTCAACAGCAAATATAGATTTCTAAATATCAACCCATCAAACTTTCAAAAATTTCTTAACCTTCAGTTGTTATTCATTTTCTAAAAAAACCTTAGAATCATACTTTTTACACTACGCATTTAAAACGGTGTTGTTACCATTTAACATCATCATTTTTCAATACCGCATATTTAGGCAAAGGGTTTGATTCTGAAAAGACTTTCATGGTTTCATAAGGTTCAATCACAATGCCTTTTTCTGTTATTTCCCCGTTTTTATCCAGAATAGCTGCCAGGTTCAATTTTAAATATTTTGCCAGAAAAGGATAAACTGCTTTACGTTTCGATAACTCGTAACCATGTTTGTCGTTGGGCAGATGAACATATTCAACATTATTTTTCACACCCAATAAACTATAAATGTATTGTATATGCGGAAATTCAACTTCAGGTGTATGTTTTGTCCAGTCATCACCATCAGATACAAGTAACATTGGTCGTGGTGCGGCAACGGCAGCAATTTCAACATTATTGGTTTGATGATGATCGCTTTTATGCACCGGCATTCCGCTTTCGCAAACGCAACCTCCAAAAAAATAGGAAGAAACCATAACAACCGGCACTGAAACTTTAATTCTGTCGTCGATAGCCGTTAGCATAAAAGTTTGCGTTCCCCCACCCGATGCACCTGTCATTGCGATTCGTTCAGGATCGATGTAAGCGAGCGATAACAAAAAATCGAGCGCACGCGTGCTGTTCCATAATTGCTGTTTGAAAGCAAGCGGATGTTTATGTTCCCAACCCACATCTTTCATTTCGCCATAACCTACCATATCGTATGAAAAAACCACGGCTCCCATACGGGCGAAACTTGCACAGCGGTTCTGTGCATCGGCCCTGTACCTGCCATAATCATCGGGGTTCGCCCAATGCCCGTGAGCCGATAAAATACCGGCCATTTTTTCGTCCCTTTTTTCAGGCAGATACAAACTTCCCGTTAAGAAAACACCAGGTAAACTTTCGATTGCCACATTTTTTACTGAATAACCATCATATTTTCGCTCACGTGTGTAGATTGGTTTCAGAGGCGTTTTTTCAGGAAACGGAACCAAATCCGCCCCTTCAAGAATCCCCTGTTTAATTATTTCTCTTCGTTTTAGCCATTCTTCTTTTGTTTGGTAACTTTTTCTTAATTCCACCAAATTTGCTGCGCCTTCTGCTTCAGTATAATATGCCCCGACACACAGATTTGTATTATTTGTATTTTGTGATTTCACGATGAAACTGCTGCATAAAGCAGCAATAATTATTACTGTAAACTGTTTTTTCATTTTATCCGTTTTTAGTGTTTTTCAAACTTTTTTCTTCATCATCATTATTTCAATTTCCTCCAGTGTTTTGCCTTTAGTCTCAATAAGTGCATACTTATAAAAAATAATGCTTAATAACGTAGCAACAGTAAAAAATACAAACACATATCCAATTCCAATTTTTGCCGAAACCACTGGAAAAAGCAGCGCAATCGCAAAGTTAAAAAACCAGTGCGAAAAAGAGCCGATTGCAGTACCTTGCGCCCGCACACTTGTTGGAAACATTTCAGAAAGTATGACCCAGATTACAGCGCCTTGAGAAAAGGCAAAAAAAGCAATATAACCAATTAATAAAGTGAGCAAAATAAATCCCGATTTATTGTCGGAGATAAAGGCCCAGCTAAACAATCCAAGAAAGACCGACATTCCCACCGACCCTACATACAAAAGAAACTTACGGCCAAAACGATCTATAAAAGTCATCGCAATAATGGTGAACAGTAAATTTGTAACCCCGATTAAAACCGACTGTAAAAGTGCTGATTCAGCTGTAAATCCCGCATCACGAAAAATATCGGTTGAGTAATACATTATAACATTTATTCCTGCAAACTGGTTAAACATACCCACTGCAATACCAATAATTGCCAGCCGAAGATACGGCATTTTGAAAATTGAAATGTGTTTAAATTTTGTTTCATCTTTTAAAGAATCTTTTATCGACTTAATCATGTCATCAACATTAACACCAGGGTTTACACGCTCAATTACCTGCCTTGCTTCACTTTCTCTTTTCACCTTCATGAGCCAGCGTGGACTTGGTGAAATAAAAAACAGAAGAATGCCAAAAACCAACGACGGGACTACTCCTGCAAGAAACATCCATCGCCAGCTTCCATGAAAAACAGAATCGATGATATAATCAGAAAAAAATGCAACAAGAATACCGGTAACGATGGCCAGCTGGTTTGTAGCAACCAATCGTCCGCGCAACTTTGGAGGTGCAACTTCAGAGATATACATCGGGGTTAAAACCGATGCACCACCTACAGCAATACCTCCGAGAAAACGTGCGACAATAAAAATCCAGATATTTGTGGCCAGACCCGTTCCCACCATTGAAAAAAGAAATAAAAAGGCCATTATTTTCAGCATGTAACGACGACCGAATTTATCTCCGGGCTTACCTATAAAAAGTGCTCCCACAACACAACCTGCCAGGGCTGTGCTAACCACAAAACCTTTCATAAATGCATCCAGCTGAAAAGTTTCGGAAACATAATGAATGGCTCCATTGATAACTGCCGTTTCAAAACCAAACATTAAACCGCCCAGTGCAGCAACAAAAGTTACAAAATAAAGATATCGTCTCATGTTCAAGTCAATTAGGTTCTTTACACAGTTAAAGATAATATTTGAATCGAAACTTTGGATTAAAAAGCCGACTTGTTTGCGATAATGTTATTTTTGACAAAACGATAATCCAATAAAATGATTTCGAGAAGAGACTATTTAAAAAACCTGGCACTAATTACCGGAGGAGTTGCCTTGCTGCCCAAAACTATTGTTGCTGCTGAAAAACCAAAATCAAATCAGTTTTCATTCTGCATGAACACAAGCACCATTTCCGGCCAAAAAGTCGGGTTTCTGAAAGAATTTGAAATCGTTTCAAAGGCTGGTTATGATGGAATTGAAATATGGATGCGTGACCTTCAGAAATATTTAGAAGAAGGTGGAAATATAAAAGACCTAAAAAAGTATATCGAAGATTTGGGTTTACAGGTTGAA
>JBBQPP010000437.1:0-4098 GCA_038217255.1 Bacteroidales bacterium
AACAACTTGAAACACGGAACACGCAGCCTGGAACTTTGAACCGGCCCGACTTCCTCATTCAGGCGGACTTTAAACCCGGAACTTTGAACTTTGAACTCAAAACTACAAGATATGAACAAAATCGAACTTTACCTCGGAGACATTACAACCTTAAAAGTTGAAGCCATAGTAAACGCGGCCAACAAAAGTTTGCTCGGCGGTGGTGGAGTTGACGGAGCTATCCACCGTGCCGCGGGAAAAGAGTTGCTCGAAGAATGCCGCACTTTAAACGGTTGCGAAACAGGCGATGCGAAAATTACAAAAGGATACGATTTGTCCGCCAAGTTTGTGATACACACAGTTGGCCCGGTTTGGTACGACGGCAATTCTGGCGAACCTGAAAAACTGGCTTCCTGCTACAAACGCAGCCTTGAAGTTGCCATTGAAAATGGAATTAAAACAATCGCATTCCCAAATATCAGTACAGGTGTTTTTAGTTATCCAAAATCAAAGGCAGCGGAAATTGCAGTTAAATCCGTAGCTCAATTTTTAGCTGAAAATCACAATATTGAAAAGGTTATATTTTGTGCATTTGATACTGAAAACATGGAGTTATACCAGAAATTAGTATTGAGTACTGAGTATTAAGTACAAAGACAAGATTCAAGTATCAAAAATTCCGTGCCCAGTATCGTGCAACCTACATCCCCGTCCGAGCGGGTCGTCCGGGCGGGCAGTATCCATAATCCGATATTATATCGAATTCATTTTCAATTTTTTAACAATTGCAACAAACCCGTAATCTAAATATTTTAAGTTAATTCTCAAAATATAACGCTATCTTTGTGCGCGTTTCAGATTTGAGAATTTGTGCTTTATCTGCTGTTCCTTCGTGTTATTGGTTCATCGATTACCGTTTTTTTAAATCTAAATTTTGCTTCAGTACCTTTTAAAGTAAGATCAAAACCAGTATTAATAGTTATTTATTGGTTTCGAAATGATAATGATTTATATATGAGACAACTAAAAATTACACAACAAATAACTCAGCGTAACGAACAATCCACCGTACGCTATTTTCAGGATATCAATAAATATTCGCTGATAACTGCCGAAGAAGAAGTTTCGCTGGCAATCCGAATTAGAAATGGCGATGATGTGGCATTACAAAAATTAGTTGTCGCAAACCTTCGATTTGTCGTTTCAGTGGCAAAACAATATCAAAATCAAGGATTATCGTTCCCGGATTTAATCAACCAGGGGAATTTGGGATTGGTAAAAGCAGCCCAAAAATTCGACGAAACAAGAGGATTTAAATTTATCTCGTATGCAGTTTGGTGGATCCGTCAATCGATTATGGAAGCTATTTCGGAACATACACGAATTGTACGCCTTCCTTTAAACCGTATTTCATCTATCAACAAGGTTGCAAAAGCTATCCCTTATTTGGAGCAACAACTGGAGCGCGATCCCACAAACAGCGAAATTGCTAACTATCTTGAGCTTAGCGTAGAAGAAGTTGAAACAATAAATTCAATAAAAAAGCGTCAGATTTCGTTTGACATGCCATTGACACATGACGGAGAAAGCGATTTCAGCCTGTACGATATTGTTCAAAACGAAGATTATCCTACCCCCGACAACCATTTAATGGATGAGTCTGTCAGGACAAATATCCAGCGTGCAATTAGTAAACTGACAGACCGCGAGGCCGGTGTTTTGACGATGAGTTACGGTTTGAACAATACACGGGCTTTGTCGCTTTATGATATAGCAGTGCAATATGGAACTTCAACTGAACGGATAAGACAAATAAAAAACAGTGCTTTGGTTAAATTGCGAAACCTTTTGAAGCATAGTAACGAATACGCACAAGTAACCTTTTAAAAAATTAATAATTAATACTAAAATAATTTATGGGTAGATCGCAGGAATCTTTTAACAAAAAGGATGTCAGAAACAAAAAAGAAAAAAAAAGAAAAGAAAAAGCAGCAAAAAAACTGGCAAAAAGAGACGGTGAAAAATCAAGTTTTGATGATATGATCGCTTATGTAGACGAAAATGGCGTAATCAGAGACGAACCAATCGATCCAACAACCAAAACCGAAATTAAACTTGAAGACATTGCAGTGAGCGTCCCCAAAGGAAGCGATGAGGATGTTGATCCAATCAGAAAAGGTACAATCACATTTTTTAATGACTCCAAAGGGTTTGGTTTTATCAAAGATTTGGAAACTAAACAAGATGTATTTGTGCACGCCAACAACGTTATTGGCGAAATTAAAGAAGGTAACTTAGTTACCTACGAAGTTGAAATGGGGCAACGTGGTCCTAACGCTGTGAGAGTGCAAATCAGCAAATAATGTCAGGGTAAATTCATTTTTCATTTAGATTTTTTTAAATATATACCACAAAAAACTGCAAATGATTTTGCGGTTTTTTGTGTTCATACATGATTTACAACTATTTTTAAAAATTGAAAACCTTTAGACTATTTATATATTTCAATAAAAGATTATTAAAATTCAACGATCATGAATGAAAATTACAATTGGTTAAAAGGAGGACTGCTACTTGGCTCTGTTTTTCTTGTGGCTGTATGGTTGGTAAAACCCGTTGGTGTTTCAACCGAATTTGCAGTTGTTGATGGGATTTTCTGGAATGTTTTATCACCTGGTTTGATATCGGAAACCAATGGTGAAACTCCGGGATACGAAAGTACAAATGCTTACCTGAACAAAAGTGGAGGAAAACTTGCAGCCGACGTTAAAAACCCGTTTTCCTACGGGGTTATTTTTGTTTTTAGTATTATTTTGGGTGGATTCCTGTCCGGAAAGTTTTCACGAAAAAAGATTTCAAATATCGACAAATTAAGTCCTGCGGTATGGCGTTCTAAATTTGGTATTACAAACAACAAACGATTTTTGTATGTTTTTTTTGCAGGATTTCTTGCTTTATTTGGTGCCCGGCTTGCAGGCGGCTGCACCAGTGGACACATGATGAGCGGGATGATGCAAACTTCGCTCAGTGGATATCTTTTTGCAGCCGGCGCTTTTGCAACTGCAATTCCTTTCGCTATACTTTTTTTCAAATCTACAAAACAGTAATCATGAACATATTACTTGCCATCATTTTGGGTACTGCATTTGGTTTTGCTTTGGATCGTGCAAAAGCATCAAACCCACAAAAAATAATAAACATGCTCCGTTTGAAAGATTTTCATTTAATGAAAGTGATTTTATTTGCAATCGGTTTTAGCAGTTTATTGCTTTTTATACTTCTCGCTTTAAACATAATCGACACCAGTCATTTAAGCGTAAAACCTGCTTATACCGGAGTAATAATTGGAGGTGCAATTTTGGGAATTGGTTTCGCGATTGGAGGTTACTGTCCGGGCACTTGTATTGTGGCAGCCGGACGAGGAAGAAAAGATGCCCTGTTTTTTATTGTTGGTGGACTGCTTGGTGCATTTGCTTATATGCTTGTGTTTGGTGCCATTGAAAACACAGCCCTTTTTAATCAAATCTCCGGCGGTGCAATCGGTCTGGCTAAAACGAATCCCGAGAAATATCAATCTCTTTTTGGCAATATACCTGCGCTGGCAGTTGCAGGCCCAATCGCTTTGGTTTTTATGGCAATTGCATTTTTACTGCCCAGTACCACAACCGAACCTGAATAAATATGGACAATAACGATATTATCCGGCGCACCCGTTACGCTCTTGATATAAACGATTCAACTATGATGGAAATTTTTTCGCTGGGCGGAATTAAAGCTACCCGCGAAGAAATAAGTCAGTGGTTGAAAAAAGACATTGACCCTGATTATGTTGGTTTGTCGGGTTTTCAACTTGCCACTTTCCTGAATGGACTAATCATCGAAAAACGGGGTAAGAAAGAGGGACCGCAACCAATTCCCGAAAAACAAGTCAACAACAATATCATTCTCAGAAAATTCAAAATCGCCCTCAATTTAAAAGATGAGCATATTTTGGATTTATTAAAATTGGCTGGTTTGGAAATCAGCAAACACGAATTGAGCGCATTCTTCCGAAAACCCGGGCAAAGCCAGTACCGCGAATGCAAAGATCAGGTTTTGCGAAATTTTTTGAGCGGAATG
>JBBQPP010000438.1:0-4071 GCA_038217255.1 Bacteroidales bacterium
CAAGTGGAGGGACTTATTCTATTGATTGGGGTGACGGTACGGTTGTGCATAACGTAGCAAGTGGAAGTATTCCAAAGCATCATTATAATTATTCAGGAGGAACTTATTGCCCCAATTTAGGGTACATGGTTTATCAAATCAGGATTTATAATGCTACTGGGAACATTTTAACATGGAAAGTAGAGAATCATGGTTATACGAACAATAATCAGTATCATAATATTTTGTGGGCTGTTTTTGGGACGATAAATATTACTGATTATAGCAACGCTTTTTATAAAGCAGGAGTATATTGCAGAAATCTGCAATCTTGTACTATTCCATCATTTTTTTATTGCAATGACACAACAAACATGTTTAACAACTGCAATGCGTTAGCATATGTTAAACTTCCTGAATCTTGGGGCAATGTTACAAACACATCAAGCATGTTTTTCTCATGCAATGCGTTACTATCTGTTACACTTCCTGCAACTTGGTGGGGTGTTACGAACACATCAAACATGTTCAACTCATGCAGTGCATTACTAACTGTCTTACTTCCTGAATCTTGGCGTAGTGTTACAAACACATCAAGTATGTTTAACTACTGCAGTGCGTTACAGTCTGTTAAACTTCCTGAATCTTGGGGCAATGTTACAAACACATCAAGCATGTTTAACAACTGCTCTACATTAGCATATGTTACACTTCCTGCAACTTGGGGTAGTGTTACAAACGTAGCAACCATGTTTAACTCATGCTACTCATTAGCATTCATAGCAAACCTTTATAACCTTGGAAGTGAAACTTCGGAGACTGACATGACAGATATCTTTAAGTATTGTGAATATCTGCAAGGTGTTATAACCGTTGGTGCAAAACTTAAAAAGTTAGATATTTATGGCTCTGTGGGTAAAAACAATCAATTAACTGGTTTACGCCTAACAAATGCTTCTTCTACATTCACGGGTACTGCTGCACAAGTTGATTGTAGTTATTGTAATTTAGGCGCTGCTGCATTAAATTTACTATTTGGCGATTTGCCAACACTTGCAGGAAAAACAATAAAAATAACTGGTTGTACTGGCGCTGCTACTTGTGATACAACAATTGCAACAATAAAGGGCTGGACAGTAACAAATTAAAAAATAACTTATCATGGAAAAAGGATTTTATAAATTAGGAGGATGAAAATGATACAAGTGAAAAGATTTATTATTTTAGTTGGGGTGGCACTTATTCTGTCATGTACCTCTCACAGAAGACATCATGCAGAGTGTTTGGCATCAGTAAAAGCAGCTTACCCGGATGCTGAAATTTATTCAGATAATTCTACCCATTTTATTGTTATTTCTAAAGATTCGCAGGTTGTGCATTTTGTGAAAACAGAATTTTCGTTTAGCACAGAAGTATCGGATGTGGAATTATATTTTAAGTAGGAGTAGGGCAGGCTTTTTTAGTTTAAAGTTTCGAGTTTAAAGTTTAAAGTTGAACAGCCGCAACTTTGGCCCGGGAAGTTTCCGGGCTTTTTTATGTCCTTTTCCCAGCGTTCGTAACAGCATATATTTGAAACAAAAAACAAACCTTTATTCAGATGAATTTAGAAAACATCTTTATTTCAATATCAGGAATTCTGATTGTGATGCTCCTTGGGATTATCGGCTTTTTCCTCAAACGCCAGATCACTGTTATCGAAAGCCTCACAGAAAGCGTAAACGCGCTAAAAATCAGCCAGGAAATTGGAAGGGCTAATGACAATAATATCAGGGTGAATTGCATGGACAGGCACAACATTATCAACAAACGGTTGGATAACTGCGAAGACTTTGTTTTGTTTTGCAACGATACAGTCAAACCTAATATAAGGCGCCAGCAAAAAATAACGAAACTGAAAAATGACACGCAGGTACAGCCACAGATGGGGCAATAAATTAACATATTATGAAAGAAATTATTCAATTTTTTAAATGGCTCGGAACTGCAATCGAAGATAAGCGCGGCTCAATATCTTCAAAACGCATTGGGTTTTTTATCGCCATTTGGTACTTGAAAGGGTTGATTGATACCCCGGAAGTGGAAGTTCAATTAGTTTGGGCTTGCATGTCATTGATTGCAGGATTGGCAGGGGTCTCTCTTGCAGAATGGTTCACAAAATTAAAACAAGAAGGCAATGAGGAAAATAACTGAAATTATCGTCCATTGCGCCGCCACAAAGCCATCGATGGATATTGGTGCAGATTGGATCAGGAAAATCCACGTCAAAGAAAAAAAGTACCGGGATATTGGTTACCATTTTGTGATCCGCCGAAACGGAGCGCAGGAAGATTCGCGTCCTATTGACCAGATCGGTGCTCATTGCGAAAACCACAACACCGGCACAATCGGTATTTGCCTTGTAGGCGGATTATCTGAAACCAACCACTCCGAAAACAATTTCACGCCCGCGCAATTTGAATCAATTCAATTGCTGATCGGCTACCTCAAAGAACGGTACCCAACCATCATCAAATTGAGCGGGCATAATGACTATGCAAACAAAGCCTGCCCTTGTTTTAATGTGCATCAAAAATTAAGCTTATGAAAAATCTATCACTGTACATTGCGCTTTCACTGTTTTCCTTAATGATAATCCAAACAATACGGCTCAACCACTCGCAAAACGAGCGCACACGCCTCCAGTCAAACCAATCCGCCTTGCTCAACGGCATCGAACACTACAAAACTGCCGACAACCTTAACGCCGTAAAAATTCAAACCATTGAGCTTTCCAAAAGAGAAATGAAAGAACATGAAAGCGAGCTGGTGACCACAATCGAAAAACAGGGGATAAAAATCAAACGCCTGGAATCGTTAACCCAAATCAAAACCGAAACAAAAATTGAGTTCAAAACAGTATTAAAAGATAGCCTTGTGTATGTTCCGGGAAAAGACAGCCTTGTAACCATGAAGTGCATGGAGTACCGCGACCCGTGGATCAACTTCAGCGGTTGTTACGAATCCGATACTTTTGCCGCAAAAATTCAGATCCCCGTTAACCTGGATATTATTGCCCACCGCATCCCAAAACAATTCCTGTTCTTCAAATTCGGTGTTAAGTCTGTTGATATTGACATCATCAGCCTAAACCCATACACCGATATCGCCTACGCGAAAAATATAAGGTTGAAAAAATAACCTTATACCGTTTCCCTTCCAACTTTTTTGTCCTTTTCTTTCTCTTCCCAGGAAAGTAGTTTAGCGGCAGTTCTTTCACATTCGATTTCAAAACAGAGGTTTTGAATTTTATTGGTTTGTGGAAAAACCAGAGATAAGAGGATGGGTCCTTTAAAATGCGGCCAAGAGGTAACCCACCTTTTTTTTGTCCTTTATTCTTCAGGTAATACCTTATATATTCGTCATACCAAGTAAAGGTTCATAATAGTTTTTGGTTTAGTTAGGTTTTAAGAGCCGTTCCAGAGGGAGCGGCTTTTTTTATGTCCTTTCACATTTTAGTGGAATTAAAGATATTTCAGAGAATTCCATTTCATTACAGATAGTTACTTTATGGATTACAAGCCCCAACCCGATCCCAGTTGCCGGATCGGGTTTTTTGCCGTTTTATTATTTTACCGGATTTATGACACCAACAGGGAAACATGTATATTACTGAGCTGTTCTGTATTACTCACCAGAAAGCCACCATCATGAATAGTATAAGAAAGCCGTTTCGATTAAATACTAATCCAGTGTTTACAAATCTTAATAAAGTTTGCACAATTGATTTAAAACCTATACTGCACTCGGTAAATAACTGAGATTTATAAAGATATGTATGTTATTATATAACAATACATTATGTCATTAATAAAATCTCAATTAATTACAGGGGGCAGTATAGTAATTATATTTATCCGTTTGGAGGGAAGAAACTACCGCTCATAATGTTTTGTTGTTTAGATTTAGAAAACACTTGGGGATCATTTCGGGTACATCCATGCAGGGGTAAAATTCAATTTGAATTACGAATAGTTTATGAATGATTTTTTTTGCCCTTGTATTTTTCTCACTATCAATTTATTACAATTTCTGAAAACTAGTTCCTGAAAATGT